>JAPLUS010000454.1 GCA_026397495.1 Candidatus Zixiibacteriota bacterium
GCCAGGCCGGTGGTTTTCTATATCGAGAAAATTCCGCTGATGATAGTTCCTTATTATGTATTTTCCACCAAGCGCGGGAGGCATTCGGGATTTTTGCCATTTCACATCGGCAATTTTGAAAAATGGAGAAATTCCATTTCCAATGTGGGCTATTATTGGGCCGCCTCGGAATATTGGGACATAACAACATCAATGGATTACTATGAAAATTATGGATTCGCTTACCATAGTGCTTTTCGCTATAATCAGCGATATAATTTTACAGGAGCTCTCTCGGGTTCCTATGCTAATGATTCGCGCTATATAAACTATAAAGAAAATAGGCATAAACGTTGGGCAATAGTTGGTAATCACTCTCATACTTTTTCTCCAACCTTTAATTTGAAGGCTGATGGTACTTTTATATCAGATAAGAGCTACTATACTGATTTTTCAACCGATTTAGGGGAGCGTCTCAATCGTAATTTACGGAGTCAGATATCTATCTCCAAAAGATGGGAGGGGGCCTCTCTCAGCGCTCAGGTGGTGCATTCGGTTGATCTGGATCTGGAAAAGCGCACAGATGAGCTTCCGACTGCTTCCCTCTCTTTTCCCAAATGGGCAATTTTCGGCTCGCCATCAAATGAATCAGGGGAGGGAACAGGACGAAAATGGTACCATAGTCTGTATTTCGGGTATAGTGCCGGTCTGAGAAACCACAGCAGCCGCAGTACCAGTCTGGATGGTAACCGCAGCCGTAAAGAATTCCTGACTGTGAATCACTCGCCCAGTCTTTCGATGGCTCCTTTGGTATTGTTCAACTATCTTAGGATTGGTCCTTCCTTTTCTTATCAGGAAACCTGGTATAAGATTTTCGAAACCGACCAGAGTCGGACGGCCGGTATTGACACCCGCCAATTATATCGCCGCTATGCCTACTCCGGATCGATTTCGGCTTCCACTGACCTTTATGGAACGGTGAACCCCGGGCTCTTTGGACTGACAGGACTAAGGCATGTGATAACCCCCAATATATCCTATTCCTGGGCCCCGGAAATAACGCGTCATAATGATATTAGAAATTATACCGGTGCCGGGAGCGGTGGAGCAAAATCAAGAACGATGTCATTTTCCTTGCGGCAGTTGCTTCAGGCAAAGGTTAAATCAGGGGATAAGGAAAAGACTTATGAATTGCTGACACTCGGCAGCAATTTGAGTTATAATTTTGAAGCCAAAGATAGAAAATTTTCGCAATTGAATACCGATGCCCAAACATCGCTTCTAAGGAATATCCGAATATCTGCCGGTATGGTGCATGACCTGTATGAACCGGGAACCAATAGACTCCATTGGCAATCTCCTTATCTAATGAGTCTATATATTTCGACCAGTTTTACAATCGCCGGCTCTTTGGGCGAATATGAAAGCCCGGGTGCAACCGGGTTGGCTTCACCACTGCCGTCGGCAAACCGTAGTACAAAACAAGGTTGGAGTCTGTGGGTTTCTCACTATTATTCCGAATATGGACGGGGGGCCAACTTTGTTAAAATCCATAGTCTTAGTCTTGGTCTTAACCTTAATCTTACTCCCAATTGGAAAATAAACTATAGGCAGAGCTATGATGTCGTTGGAGATAGAACTGTTTCACGAACAGTTGAGATTGAAAGGAAGCTCCACTGCTGGCGGGGTTACTTCTATTGGACACCCAATGGTTCTAATCGCGGTTACTATTTCCGCATAAATGTTATTGCTATTCCCGACATTAAATTTGAAAAGTCACAATCCGGTATTAGGGGAGCTTTTCTATAATTCTTTTAATGAGGTGCAATTTACAGGGGAACTTGTTTCTTTTCAGGAGGGAGATAAAGCTCGAGGATCTGTAATTATAAAGGGTAGACATTATGACCAAAGAAGAAATTGCCCAAAAAATGGCGTACGATGCCGGAATCAGCAAACGCCAGGCCGTAATAGCACTACAGAGCTTTATGGATAATGTTGCCGACAGTCTAAAACAGGGTAAGAAAGTCAGCCTGGTTGGATTCGGGGTTTTTGTTGTATCCCGCAGGAAAGCCCGGGTTGGCCGGCATCCGCGAACTGGCACACGGATAAATATTCCGGCTATGAAAGTTCCGCATTTCCGGGCGGGAAAATCGCTAAAAAAAGCTGTCCGAAAATAGATAATATTTCTCCCGGGGAGATTTCGACCTACTCAACTGCAATGTCCTCGGGCAGACTAAAGCCTGCCGCGCACAGGGAAAATTAATAATTTTTTATTGGATTCTCCACTGCAGCTGGAAATGCCTTTTACGAAAAGCATCTTCCGTCAAACATGCTCTTTTGCCGTCATT
>JAPLUS010000458.1 GCA_026397495.1 Candidatus Zixiibacteriota bacterium
AAGGATGCCTTTAAGAAATATATTCGCGACGAGGTCGCTCTTTTTTTGAGAGTTGAATAATGGATTCAATCCTAATTGCATCGGGTTCGGCTCTCTGGCTGGGAATATTGACTTCGATTTCACCCTGCCCGCTGGCGACCAATATCGCCGCCATTTCTTATATCGGGCGACAGGTCGGCAGCACCAGCCGCATTTTCCTTTCCGGCCTGGCTTATACTATAGGAAGAATGCTGGTCTATTTGGTTCTGGGGATTATTATTATGGTGGGGTTGCTGTCGGTTCCCGGTCTTTCCAATTTTTTGCAGCGGTATCTGAATATTGTGCTTGGCCCGCTGCTGATAATTGTGGGAGTCTTTCTTCTTGATATCATACGCTTTGCCGGCTTCGGGTTGGCATCCGGTGAAAGAGTTCAGGAATGGGCAAAAAGGGGGGGTGTCCTAGGCGCCGGTTTCATCGGCTTCGTCTTTGCCCTATCCTTATGTCCTGTCTCTGCCGCACTGTTTTTTGGAAGCCTTATTCCCCTGGCAGTACAGCATAATTCCAAAGTCCTCTTGCCATTACTATATGGTATCGGTACCGGTCTGCCGGTTATTGTTTTTGCTTTTCTGCTGGCGTTTGGAACACAGATAGTAGGCAGGGCGTTCGATAATTTACGCCGAATTGAAAAATGGGTCAGATATATCACGGCCGTTATTTTCATAATTGTGGGAATATATTACTCATTGATTTATATATTTAAATTGCCGTTATGAGCTGCAAATTGAAAATCCTTTTCTTATGCACCGGCAATTCCTGCCGGAGTCAAATGGCCGAAGGATGGACCAGGTATCTTCTGGGCGGCATGATGGAACCATATTCGGCGGGAATCGAGGCCTATGGCCTTAATATGAATGCGGTCAAAGTTATGGCTGAAGCGGGAATCGATATTTCAGATCATCGCTCCAAGCATATCAGTGATTTAGGCGCTATAAAATTCGATTATCTGATAACCGTCTGCGGGTACGCTGGCGAGCACTGTCCGGTCTTCCCGGGAATAGTAAAAAAGATTCATCATGGTTTTGATGACCCATCGCGTCTGGCGCTGGAGGCTGTAACCGAAGAGGAAGAACTGGGGTATTATCGTCGTGTGCGGGACGAAATTCGTGATTTCATAATAAGTTTACCGGCTGTTTTGAATAAGGGAGAGTAATATGAACTCCGATATGGCGGTCACAAAAAAATTATCTTTTCTTGACAGATATCTAACCCTCTGGATATTTATGGCCATGGCGGCGGGAGTTGGAATGGGATATTTCCTGCCCAATATCCCTGTCTTCTGGAATCGGTTCAATGCCGGAACTACCAATATTCCGATTGCGATCGGATTGATTTTAATGATGTATCCGCCGCTGGCCAAGGTGCGCTATGAGGAAATGGGACGGGTCTTCCGTGATTTCAAAATTCTCGGATTAAGCCTTATTCAGAATTGGGTGATTGGGCCGATTCTGATGTTTTTTCTGGCCATAATATTTCTTCC
>JAPLUS010000107.1 GCA_026397495.1 Candidatus Zixiibacteriota bacterium
CAGCTTTTCCAAGAGCTGTATTACCGTGCCGACCATGTGTATGGAGGACAGTTGCCTGTACATGTGCATTGCGTCATGGACGAGTTTAGCAACGTTGCTCTGCCGGATGAGTTTGACAAGCTGCTTAGCACGATGCGGTCACGCGAAATCAGCGTTTCCATCATTATTCAAAACCTTGCGCAGTTAAAGGCGCTTTTTGAAAAGCAATGGGAATCCATCGTGGGCAACTGCGACGAGTTTCTCTATCTTGGCGGCAATGAGCAGTCCACACATGAGTATGTGAGCAAGCTCTTGGGCAAAGAGACGATAGACACCAACACCTATGGGCAATCAAAGGGACGCAGCGGTTCATACTCAACCAACTGGCAGATTTCTGGGCGCGAGCTGCTGATGCCTGACGAGGTCAGAATGCTCGACAATCGCCATGCGCTACTTTTTATCCGGGGAGAACGCGCCGTGCAGGATGAAAAGTATGACCTTTTGCGCCATCCAAACATTAAACTGACTGCGGACGGCAGGGGAGCGCAGTATGCCCACGGCCTGGCTCCGTTTGCGCTTGATCCGCAGGAAATTCTTTTAAAAGGAAGCTATGACGACTATGAGATCTTATCCGAAGAAGAACTGGGAGAACTCTTACAAAACAATGATATGGAGGGACAACAAAATGGAAATGAATAATAAGACCAAGCGGAGGTTTATTGTGTTCAGTGCGGTTGCGATGATATTCAGTCTTACCGCAACGGCATTCGCCACCGATGACCCGATAACCGTGGTCAACAATCTGTCCGACTTTATTTTCGGGCTGATACGCGCAATCGGACTGATATTGCTCGGTTTTGGCATCGTGCAAATCGGGCTGTCGCTCAAGAGCCATGATCCATCGCAGCGCGCCAACGGGTTTTTAACCCTTGCAGGCGGCGTTGTTATCACCTTTGCCAAAGAAATTCTTAACCTGATAACCGGTGGTTGATGACCAGTAGTTTTTGCTCGAAGCTCTCTGTATCCCCAGAGGGCTTCTTTGCGGAAAGAGGTAAAACATGGGGATAATCGACAATCTGACCAACGCACTAAATACATGGAATACTAAGCTAACTGAAATATGGCAGATCATTACCCAGTCTCCTGAAAACTTTAAAGGCGGAGAAATTTGGAATGTTATATTGACCACAAACGATGCGCTCAAAGCAATCGGGCTTGCGCTATTGGTGCTTTTCTTTGTGGCGGGTGTTATAAGAACATGCGGCAGCTTTTCAGAAATCAAACGTCCCGAAAATGCGTTGAAACTGTTTATCCGATTTGTACTGGCAAAAGCTGCCGTTACATATGGTCTCGATATAATGATGGCGTTCTTCAAAATCGTGCAGGGCATTATCAGCACGGCGATGAACGCAGTCGGTACCGGAGTGCTGAACAATATTGTACTGCCGGACATCATCCGGCAGAAGATCAGCGAAGTGGGTTTTTGGGATTCGATACCGTTGTGGGCGGTCACGCTGATTGGCAGCATCTTTATCATCATTCTGTCGTTCATTATGATCATGAGCGTCTACGGCCGGTTTTTTAGGCTCTATCTTTATACCGCGATAGCGCCTATCCCGCTCTCGACTTTCGCAGGCGAACCCACTTCACAGGTGGGGAAGAGCTTTCTTAAGAGTTATGCGGCAGTCTGTCTGGAAGGCGCGATTATTGTACTAGCCTGTATAATTTTCAGCGTGTTCGCGACATCACCGCCGGAGATTGCCGGCGACGCGAGCGCGGTCAGCATGGTTTGGGCATATGTCGGAGAATTGATTTTCAATCTGTTGGTGTTAACAGGTGCTGTTAAAATGGCCGACCGCGTTGTGCGCGAGATGATGGGCTTATAGCGTCATCTGCCTTGTCGTATGGATTATGAACGGTTTTAGATTGATGCGTTTGACGTTTATGCATGATTCTTTTTCGAATTGTCACAAACCAGCTGAGAATTACCAATCCGATGAGCACAAACCAAATAACGGTTACAAGCGTTTCGTTTTTATGCAGCCAGTCCGGGAAGAATACCGGTACGATGATCGCATATAACAGCGGAACGGTGAGACGAAATATTGACGTAAACTTAAACATCAAATTTAACACAATCATCAGCAAGAGTATGAATATTGGCACATATTGCATAAGATAATCCTCCTATATTTCTTGCTTAGATTATCTCTGATACATATAAAAAAAGAAAGTCTGTCAAACATATCATAAATATGGAGGTCTGAATGAAAAAAACCAATCTGAATAAAGAACTGAAAGTTGAACGGGCAAAACTAAACCATCTGATTGAAGAAGCAATGGGCAACAACAAACTCAAATTACAAGACGAGGAAATTTTAAAACAAAGCCGCAAGGTGGACGCACTGGTTGACAAGATACAAAAGGAAAATGATAAAAGAAAGAAGTCAAGAGGGGATTCACGTTAGAGTTGGCAGAACAAGGCGTTTCCGCGGAGGCGCTGTTTTTATGAGCGGAGGAATTAACAATGGAGATAAAAATACCAAAGGAAATACGGGATTATACGGAAGCCATCTTCTTCGGATTGTCCCTGCGGCAATTCATCTTTTCCATCCTTGCGGTCGGAATTGCGGTAACGCTTTACTTCGGATTGCAGGAGTATGTCGGAACGGAGACGGTAAGTTGGATGTGCATATTGGGGGCCGCGCCTTTTGCCGCGTTGGGGTTTGTGCGGTATCACGGCATGAGAGCGGAGCAGCTTGTCGCCGCGTGGATCAAGTCCGAATTTCTGATGCCGAAAAAGTTGGTGTTCAAAGCGGAGAACCTATATGCCAAAACGATTTTGAAGGGAGAAAGATAAATGCTGTTTTTTCAAAGATTATTAAAGCAGGATAAGGAACGGTTCACTGTTCCACATAGCGTACAGCAATCCATTCCGATCAAACATATATGGCCGGACGGGATATTTAAGGTGGGCAGTAAATTTTCAAAGTGCTGGCGGTTTGATGACATCAACTACAGCGTCGCCTCTACGGAAGACAAGACTGCGATGTTTCTTGGGTATTCGGATCTATTGAATTCACTGGACGTGGGCGCAACGACAAAGATAACGATCAACAACCGCCGTTTGAACAAGGTGGATTTTGAAAACTCCATTTTGATCAAAAACCGTGACGATGGGCTTGATCATTTTCGGGACGAGTACAACGCCATGTTAATGGACAAGGCAACGGGAAGCCATAACAGTATTGTCCAGGAAAAGTATATAACCGTCAGTGTCCGAAAGAAAAACATCGAGGAAGCGCGGGTTTATTTCAATCGTATTCATAACGACATATCGTCCAGGCTCGCGCAACTTTCCTCCCGCGCCGCAGAGCTTAATGCTGGTGAGAGGCTTCGCATCTTTCATGATTTCTTTAGAATCGGAGAAGAAACCAATTATAACTTTGATCTCAAAGAAACGCTGCAAAAAGGGCATGACATACGCGACTATATCTGCCCCGACAGCATCGAGTTTGAGAAAGACTGTTTTCAAATGGATGATAGGTATGCAAGGGTATTGTATCTGCGCGAATATGCTTCTTATCTAAAAGATACGTTTATTACCGAGTTGATGGAGCACAACCGCAACATGATGCTGTCCATCGATATTTTGCCAGTGCCGACTGATGAAGCTATCAAGCTGGCACAGAACACCTTGCTTGGTATTGAAACCAACGCGGCAAATTGGCAAAGGAAGCAAAACCAGAGTAATAACTTTTCGGCGGTGCTGCCGTATGAAATCGAGCAACAACGCAAGGAAACCAAAGAGTACATTGACGATTTGACCAGCCGCGACCAGCGCATGATGTTCATTGTTGTCACTCTCGTACATGTTGCCGATACGAAGGAACAGCTCGATTCGGACACGGAAAGCATATTGTCCGTTGCCAAAAAGCACATGTGCCAGATGTCTTCGCTAAAATGGCAGCAATATGAAGGAGTGAATACTGCCCTGCCTTATGGGCTGCGCCGGGTAGATGCGTTGCGCACTATGACGACCGAAGCGGTTGCTGTACTTATGCCCTTCCGCACCCAAGAAATTATGGATACAGGCGGCATATACTACGGACAGAATACGATATCAAAAAATCTGATTATTGCAAATAGAATGTTGTTGCTGAACGGTAATGGATTCATTCTGGGCGTGAGCGGCAGCGGCAAATCATTTGTCGCAAAGCGGGAGCTAATTAGCCTTATCCTTTCAACAGGTGATGACGTGCTGATCGCTGACCCGCAAAATGAATATGCGCCACTGACTCGCGGCCTTGGCGGTACGGTTATTGAGATATCGGAATCATCAAGGCATCATATCAACGCAATGGACATGTCGGCAGGATACGGCGATGAAGACAATCCGTTGATTTCAAAGAGCGAGTTTGTGCTTTCATTCTGTGAGCAGCTCGTCGGTACCGGCAAACTGGGGGCGAGGGAAAAGTCCATTATTGACCGATGTATGACCAATGTGTACAGGCAATATCTGAAGAGCAATTACACTCAGAAGCCGCCGACGCTGAAAGAACTTTATCAGGAGCTAAAACGTCAGCCGGAACCACAGGCGAAGGACATTGCTCTTTCGCTTGAAATGGTGACCAACGGTAACCTGAACGTGTTTGCCCATCAGACCAATGTGAATGTGGACAACCGGCTGATCGCATATGGTATTCGTGATCTTGGCAAGCAGCTTAAAACCGTTGGTATGCTTGTAATGCTGGACGCGATTCGGAACCGTGTTGCCCGGAACAGAGAAAAAGGCAAAAGAACACATGTGTTTATCGATGAGATGCATATCTTCTTCGGTAATGAACTTTCAAGTAATTTTCTATCCGAATCGTGGAAACAGTTCAGAAAGGACGGCGCTTTGGCGACAGGCATAACCCAGAATGTCGAAGATTGCCTTAAATCCGTTACAGCCCGTACCATGCTGGCGAATTCAGAATTTATTGTTATGCTCAATCAGGCTCCAACAGATCGCATGGAGCTTGCTAAGTTGCTGAACATTTCGGAAACACAGCTTTCGTATATAACTAACGCCAGCGCAGGACAGGGACTG
The DNA here is from genome assembly GCA_026397495.1 of Candidatus Zixiibacteriota bacterium. Taxonomy (GTDB): domain Bacteria; phylum Zixibacteria; class MSB-5A5; order GN15; family PGXB01; genus JAPLUS01. The sequence goes on from JAPLUS010000107.1 coordinate 5,072, forward strand.
CTCAAATGCGTGGGCTCTATTGTACCTTTCGCGGATAAATTCCCTAGGGATACGGAGCTTTACAAGCTCATGACAACGAAGCCGGGTGAAGTGATAAGGCTTGCGTAATACAACTTGAAGCAATGCCGGAGAGATAATTCTTTCCGGCATTTTTCTATTCTAAGAAAGTGAGTTGGATATGAAAGAAATTAAAACGAAACCAACATCTGGGAAACCGAAGGTTCTGGATATGGCGTTAAAGCTTCCACGCAACACGAAAAACGCGTTACTTAACATGCGGGACAAGGCAAAAGAAATCGATACCCGCGATCTTCATAAGACTCCTGAAAATTATGCAGCGGATAAAGTGACAGGCGGGATTTCGACGACGGCAAAAAAGGGCGCGGGACAGACGCGCAAGCGTGCCGGACAATTTATTCAGAAAGGCAGGCAGCGCACAAAAGGCACGATAAAGACGGTTGACAAGAGTATAAAGACTGCCCGGAGCACCGTTAAAGCAACGAAACGAACGATCAAGACCAGTGAGAAAGCTGCAAAGGCTGCCGCAAAAACGGCGAA
>JAPLUS010000406.1 GCA_026397495.1 Candidatus Zixiibacteriota bacterium
CATCTAAGAAAGATAAGGCCGGTGTCGAACCGTCGCCAGAGACATTGACGACCGCCCTCCCCATCGATAGTACTGCCGCTCCTTGGGAAATGGCAAAAATCGATGTGGGGAAGTACTCCGCACTTGATTGGGGCAAAGATCCCTTTCGGCCCAGAATAATTCAGGCGAGTTCCCCATCCAACCCGAATCCGGTTTGGAGCTTAGGAGGTATCTTATACAATGAAGACAGCCCGGCCGCCATAATCAACAGTAAAGTAGTAAAAACAGGACAGACTATCGACGGCGCCCGCGTTATTCGAATCGATAAAAAAATGGTTACCTTAGATAAAAACGGGGCGATCATATCCCTGACTCTGGAAAAGGAAAAATCATGATAAGAAAAACTTCAATAACATTAATTGGCCTGCTCCTGCTCTATTCCCTTTCCTGGGGAGAACCGGTTGATTTAAGCCAGAGATTTTCGGTGCAATTTGAAAATGTACCGATATCGGCGGTTTTAAACCTGATAGCCGAGCAGTACAACTTAAATATCGTTCAGGCGATGCGGATCGACGATAAAATTTCCATCAGATTGGATAATGTTGTGTTGGAGGATGCTCTGAAGGCCATTTTACTTTCCAACGGTTACAATTACTATTTCTCGGGCAATATCATGGTCGTTAAGCCGCTGGATAAAACAGCCATGGGTGAGACAGTGGCGCAGACATTCACGCTTAACTATATCTCTCCGGCGGCGGCCATGAATTCCATCGCCGATTTACTATCCTCCAAGGGGAAAGTGAAAGCTGTTGAGGACCTCGGAGGATCGACCAAATCAGGAATAGTGCCCCGCCCGTCGCAAATCATTGTGGTTGATCTGCCGGAGGCGATGGAAAAAATTACGGCTTTTATTAAAGAGATAGACAAGGCGGAACCTTTGATAGGGATTGAAGTCAAGATGGTTGAGATAAATATGGATAAAGAGAAGACCATCGGCATTAATTGGCCAACCAGTCTTTCCACAGTCGCCGGCGGACTTGCCGTCAACAGCAACGATACCTCATCATCAGCCAGTAATAAGGCCTTGGCTCAAACGGAACTCTCCGGAGGGAAATGGCAATGGGGCCGATTATCAGTCCAGGAGGTGGGAGCAGTAATAGATTTTCTTAATACGAGCGGCAACTCCAAGCTCATATCAGATCCCAAAATAACGACCCTCAATAATCACGAGGCGGAAATAAAAGTAACGACCATTTATCCCATTGCCACCATTAACCGTTTCAGCGACCAGGGTTCCGTAACCGATGTTGTTACTTTTCAGGATCAGGAAGTCGGAATAACTCTTTTGGTAACGCCTCATATAGCCGATGGCAACCGGATACTTCTCGATGTCCAGCCCACGGTGGCCGAAATAGTCGGCTTTACCGGCAAAGACCAAAATCAAAAGCCGATTACCTCCAAGCGCTCGCTGAAAACCAAAATAGAAGTCAAATCAGGTGAGACCGCGGTTCTGGGCGGCCTCTTGAGAGAAAACAAGATTGAGAGCGACCAGAGCGTATTCCTCCTCGGTTCCCTGCCAATTATTGGCAACCTGTTCCACCATAAGTCGACCAAAACATCTACCACAGATTTAGTGATATTTATCACGCCGATTATCAGGGAGAATTGAGCAGCACTCAATTCTCCTTTAATCTTTATCTTCAATTTTCACTTCCGATTCCGATATTGATTATCTTCTGTTTTTGGGATATTTTGATGTCGCCTATGAAAACCAAATAAAAGGTATCAGGAGTAACCAGATTACGGCCTTCAGCAATTCTTCCAGATTAATCTCGGCTTCCATTAAAGAAGCCGCTCTATCGATAGGCATTGATGCCATCGGCATTACTTCTGTTTCAGCGGTAAAGGAAAAAGAGCAATTTTTAGACTGGCTGAATCGCGGCTATGGCGGAGAGATCTCTTATCTTGGCCGGAATCTGGAAGAAAGGTTTGATCCGGTCAGAATGATGGCTGACGCTGCTTCCATTATTGCCGTTGGACTCAATTACCACCCGTCCAGCGAAGATTTCAATAGAAAGGGATCACCTTTCATGGTGGCTCATTACGCCTGGGGGGAAGATTATCATTCTATTTTACGTCATCTCCTCCGGCATTTGAGGTCCAAACTGCGTCTGATTTACCCTCGACTTCGGGGGAGAATTTGCGTCGACACCGCTCCCTTTATGGATAAATATTGGGCCCAGATGGCCGGTTTGGGGTGGCGGGGAAAACATACCAACCTGGTTTCACGGGAATTCGGCAATTGGCTGTTGCTGGGGGGGCTGATCGTCAATTGTGAGTTTGATCAATATGATAATCCCTATTTTGACCATTGTGGAAATTGTACTGCCTGCCTTGACGCTTGCCCGACCGGAGCCATTATCGCCCCGCATAAACTTGATGCCCGCCGGTGTCTTAGCTATTGGACAATTGAATCAAAGGCAGATAGATTCCCTCTCAATATTAGAACAAAATTGAACCGATCGGTATTCGGTTGTGATATTTGTATTAAGGCCTGCCCGTTTAACCGCTTCCAGAAACCACATCAATCGGAAACTCTACGGCGGCGGGATTATGTGGATCTGATTGAAAGCGGAAAGGCGGCGTCTTTATCCGAAGAGGAATTTAAAATGATATTTTTAAAGAGTTCATTTAGAAGACCGGGGCTTACCGGGATCAGACGCAATATTGCCGCCGCTCAATCGAATATTAAAGACGATGAATTAGAGAAAAATGGCTAATGAATTCCGTTTAGAAATCTTTTCCAGCGAACCCGTTCGGAAAAATGAACGGCATTATACAGAAACATCCGAGGTACCGAAAGCGGATCGGAAAT
>JAPLUS010000426.1 GCA_026397495.1 Candidatus Zixiibacteriota bacterium
CATTGGCTGACGACCAGCTGGTCGATTTTTTTATCAAACTCCCGGCCAGATTAAAACAATCCCGGCTAATTCTACGAGAATATTTTAAGATGAAAGCTCCCGAACTAGCCCAAATTCCCTATCAAGCCACTGGTGTGGACCTTTACAGCCAACCCTCCAAAATTAAGGCGAGGTTGAGAACTTACTTTAATAAAACAAATTATTATGTTGAACGGCTCTCAGGAGGAAGGCTGAAATATTACAATAAGACCCACTATCACCATTTCAATCAGTGGTATCGTTCTGACAAAAGAAATTCAAAATTCTATCATGAAATATTGCTTGATGACAGAACTATCAAACGCGGCTATTTTAGTGAGAAAACTGTCAGGCTTATGTTAGAAAAACAGGGAAAGGGTTCCAATCTTATATCTGGGCTTTCTTCTTTATTATCTTTTGAGCTTTTTAATCGCCTTTTTGTGGATTAATATTTTTTGACTAGAACATTTCAGCCGGGTCGACTTTCGACATACTGAATCGATATTTCCCGGAACTCTCCAAAGGTATATAATCGACATATTCAAAGCTATATTTGATAGCCGCACCGAAAAATTTTGGGATTTCCGTTTCAAAAAAGCGAAGGCTCTGGTCACCAAAAGTGTCACCTCTGACAATCTTGAATACTATTTCGTCTTTTCTTTCCTGTATCAATTGCGCCTGAGCGACACCCGGAGCATTGGCAATCAGATAAATAGTCAACGCCGCTCCGGAGATTATTCTTCCATCCGGAGTAACCAGAAAATCGGTCATTCTTCCGGCCGCCATTTTCATCAAGGGAAGTCCTCGATCGCAGGAGCACGGCTCTGACGAAGGGACTCCGGCATCCTCAATTTGGTAGCGAATAAAGGGCATACCGTAGTTCAAAAGGTCGGTTATCACTATTTTCCCTAATTGACCGGCACCGACCGGCTTATTATCCTTTATAAATTCCACTAAGAAGGTCTCAGCGCAAATATGTAACCCGCTGTGTTTTTCGCATTCTGATGCAATGACACTGGTCTCGCGCGATCCATAACGGTCAAATATTTTGCATTCAAAAATGTTTTCAATTAACTTTCTTTGTTCCGGAGCCAAGACCTCGGCCGAGGTAATAATGGCCTTGGGGCGATGGTAATCACTCGACCCGGTTTCCTTCAGAAATCGGGCAAAAAGATACATCGAATTGGCATAAGCAATATATATATCGGGTCTTTTTTGTTTCAATAATAGCTTAAAGTTAATCAGCTTATCTCGAGTAATACTTGAAGTATCCATGACGATATTTCTGTCTAAGAATTTGTTTCGCAGTTTAGCTTTCCATTTCATTTTCATTGTTTCGGAAAGGTCACCCCGATGCCCCCATAAGAAAGCGGTGCGGGTACCGATATCCCAACCCGCCCAGTGATTATGCCGAAAAGTCGCCGCCTGCCGTGAGAAAAGGCGGTCTTTATCGAGATAGAAGAAGAGGGGACTTCCGGTAGAGCCGCCGGTTTTGTTCGGGACGAGCATGGCCTCGGAATAATTCTTTGCCCGTATTTGCTCTTTATCTCCCTGGAACTGAAGCTCGGTCAATTCGCCCGCCGGTAAGAATTGCGTTCTTTCCAATTCCCGAAGATGAGTAGGCGCCGTACTCCCTATCCAGATTGACTCGGCTGGGAAGACAATATTCCGGGCAAACCATTGCATCAGATCGGGCATCAGATGACTCCTTTTAATCAAACTCCAATTTCCGCGTTTTCACAATATGTTTGATTCTCTTTATCTCTTCATCGGTAAAAAACCGGACCAGGTATAATATACATGGGAATGAAAGCCCAATGGCTCCCTTGACCGCCAGGTTAAGCCAGATTGAACCGGTCTCAATAGAGAAGGCGGCAAAGAAAAGGGCAAAGGCGGTGGCAAAAAGCATGGCTACCCTTCGCCACTCCATATGAATCTTATAGAGGCGGTTGGAAAAATAATAGGTCATGCCGGATTTGAATATGAAACATATCAGAGCGGCTACAGCCGCGCCCCAGATGGAGTAGCGCTTGATGAGAATGAAATTAAGAACCAGGTTAAGAATACAATTGATTGCGTTCACATAGGCAATATACTTAGTCGCCTTCTTCATCATGATACCGACATTGAAATGATAATGAAAAGAGAAAACAATATAAGCCAGGGTAATTATCGGGACAATCTTGTACGCCGGCCAGAAAGGCTCGGTGACCATAAAATGAATAATTTCTTTGGATAGAAGCGATATCATCAGCCCGCAGAAAAGACTCAGTGTACAGAAATAAGTGAATATACGGGCGTAAATCAGCTCATACCCTTCCTTGCCGAAATACTCAAAACGGCGGGGACTCCAAATCTGGATGAAGGGTGAAGTAACGAATTGATTAATCAATATTCCAAATTTGTAACCCAGTCCATAAAGACCGGTCATAGAGATATTGCCGTACTGTTTGATAAAGTACCTATCAGAAGCCACCACTATATAGGCCGCTATATTTGATGGTATCAGAGGAAGACCAAATATCAACATCTCTTTAAGTAACTTGTATTCGATTTGCAGACCGGTTTTCCATAGAGTATACAGAGTAAGAACGACCGCGAAAATCAAATGGAATAGAAAATCGGAGAACAGAATTCCATATACGCCCTGCTTGGCAATAACGACAAAATATATATTAAGTGATAGACCGACGACTGTCATAGCTACCCGGGTGATCATATACTGAAAAGATTTTTGCTGAACACGCATATAAGCAAAGACAATCGGAAGGATAATTGCGACTGCCAAGTTTAAAATGGCAATTTTGAAGTAAGAAGTATAAGCAGCAGAATCGAGTATTAGTTTTGCCATCATCCCGGAAAGGGGGAATAGGGCCACAATTATGACAAAAGCCATAGCGCCATAAACAATAATGGCGGTACTGATGACTTTCTTGCGTTCTCTTTCAGTTTGATAATCAAAATAGAAACGACTGACGGCTGCTTCAATCCCGAATCCGACCACCAGCGAAATGGCGCTCATGGTCATATAAATAAGTTCCATAATCCCATAGTCAGCTGGGGTCAGAAATCGGGTATAGACGGGTAACATAAGAAAGCCGATAAGCCGATCCAGCACTGCTGACAGTCCATAGACCATTGAGTGGCGGACAATAACCCTAGCTTCTTTGGTGACTGATTCTGCCATAATTTTCTGCTATATCTTTTCGACTATATTAGAAATCTGATGGAAATGGCCACTTCCCCGGCATACTTGATTTATCGACATACCTCTCCCCGTTTTTTGCCAATATATAATCTAATTCTGACGTTAAAAATGGTATGGGGAGTAGATTTTGCCTTCTTAGTCATCGAGTATATATCGGGAGTCCCGGCTATCTTCATGCCGTATTTCGTCAACAGTCTCTTTCCTATCGACACCGGCATAGAGCCGATTGGGAGCATTGTAGACAATTCCATCAACCGCTCCTATATTCTTATAGGCATGAACAACCCCCGGGGGAATAATGGCGGCTACATTTCGATTGGCCCCCACATCAATTTGAAATTTATTGCCATAGGTCGGTGACGAGGGTCGATTATCCCATAAATAAAGACGGAAAGTCGAGGGCCCAAGGAAACAGAAATAATCAGTTTGATAAACATGCTCGTGGGGACCCCGGGCAACATTGGCTTTGGTCATAGATATATAAGCCATTACCGGCCAATCCAAACCACTAAGCTCATCTTGTCGAAAAAGCTCAAGCAACCAACCGCGCTGATCTTCATGCGGTTTTAATTCCCTGATGATGACACCATCAATATCAGATTTCATAATCCAGGCAAAGTTTCATTTTCACTTAAAAATTGCCGCAGACTCGCTCTGAAATCATCCATTTTGTTTAATCCCAATTTCTTCAATCTGTGATTTTCAAGAACCGAGTATTTGGGGCGCGGAGCCATATGAGGGTATTCCTCCGTAGTACACGGCATAAGCTCGACTCTCATCGATAATTCATCAAAAACGGCCTGAGCAAAGCTGTACCACGAGGTTGCCCCTTCGGCCGTACTGTGGAAAAGGCCGACCAGATTGTTTTCAATTGCGATTCGGGTCTGTTTGACAATCTCCATTGTCCATGTCGGAGTACCGATTTGATCATTTACCACCCTTAACGGTGATATCAGCAGACCCTGCTGCTTTCTTGCTATCTGTTCTTTACCTAACTTTATCATTGTTTTGACAAAATTATTGCCATGGGCTCCATAAACCCAGGCAATTCTCAGGATAATAAAGTCATCTAATATATTTCTAATTCGTTCCTCGCCTTCGAATTTGCTCCTGCCATATATGGTTTGCGGATTGGGTACATCCTCTTCCCGATAGGGAGAGCCTTTTTTACCATCAAAGACATAATCTGTGGAATAATAAATTAGTTTGGCGCCGATCAGGCGACAGACTCTGGCAATATTTTCGGTTCCCCCCGCATTGACTGCCATGGCCCTTTCCCTATTAGATTCGCAGCCGTCGACATCGGTATAGGCGGCGGCATGAATGATAATATCCGGCTCTTTGGCTTGTATAAAAGATTCAACCAAGGTGAAATCGCGAAGGTCAACATCATCGATATCAATACCTATCACATCATTATCCCGACCGATGCTGCCGACCAAATCCGTCCCCAATTGGCCTTTACAGCCGGTTATCAGGATTTTTCTGCTCACTATCAACCTCACGGATCACTTCAAGCAGGTAGTTTTTGTATTCATTATCGGCCATGTTATCCAGGACCGCACTGATTTGCTGCCGATTAATGAATCGCATACGATAGGCAATTTCCTCAACACAGGCGATTTTATGTCCCTGCCTTTTTTCAATAGTAGCTATGAAATTACCGGCATCGAGCATACTTTCATGGGTACCGGTATCAAGCCAGGCTATACCGCGGCCAAGTTTCTCCACCCGGAGTTTGCCCCGCTCCAGGTAGGCCTTATTGACATCGGTAATCTCCAGTTCACCGCGGGCTGATGGTTTTAGACTCCTGGCAATTGATACGACCTCTGAATCATAGATATAAAGACCGGTTACGGCATAATTAGATTTGGGGTATTTGGGTTTTTCCTCAATTGATACCACGCGACCATCCTCATCAAATTCTATCACGCCATATCTTTGAGGGTCTTTAACATAGTAGCCAAAGATAAGGGCGCCGCCGCGAAAACTTCGGGCATGACGCAAGAAATCATAAACACCATAAAAGATATTATCACCGAGCATCAGAATAACATTGTCGCCGGCAATAAAATCCTCCCCGATTATGAAGGCATGGCCGATTCCCTCCGGCTTCTGCTGCACTTTATATGAAATATTAAGCCCAATATGACGGCCATCCCCCAATAATTCCCGAAACTGAGGAATATCCTTAGGAGTGGAAATCAGA
>JAPLUS010000144.1 GCA_026397495.1 Candidatus Zixiibacteriota bacterium
ATAATTTCTAAAACAAGTGCTCAAAACGAACATAAATCCGGGGCGAAGCGCCGGAGCGATCCATTCGCTTAGCCAGATTTATGCGGAACTCGTTACCAAAAGAGAGACCTATACCGAGGGAATGTTTGATTTCTGAATGAGCCAGCTGACCGGCGTCATTTCCGATTTGTCCCACATTATAAAACACCCAGACGGCCATATCGGCATCGGGAAATTCCATGCCATACCCAATATCGCCCAGCCAAAATTCGGTTCCCATATATTCCTTTTGGCGATATCCATGAAGGGTTCCCAAGCCGCCGAGGAAATATCTCCGCTGAAGGGGAAGATATCCTCCGGAGCCCCCATAAATAGCTTTTAGGAGAAGGCCGGTCTGCCGGCCAGTGCTTTGGTGTCGTGTCAGAGACAGAAGATAGCGATTGAATCGGCAATCATTGTTCCAGCCGCCGGGAGCCCACTCCAATTCTGCCAGAGTGTTCCAGGATGAAACTCCGAATAAGCTATCGGATTTCTGCGATCTCCATTCTATCTTGGCTATCCAGGAAGAGATTTCCTTAGAATCAATCTCTGCTTTTCCTATTGGGCGATAATGGCCGGCCACGGTCGAGAAGTTTTCCGCAAATCTCTTGCCTCCCCCAAAAAGTGACCAGAGACAGCGGTGCCCATCAAGCCATTTATATTTTTCGTCCCGGATACCGAATTCGCTATTGAGTGCATTGAAAAATTTATCCTCATCCTGAAAATGAATTCCAAGATAAGGTGCGGCGCCGTCAACGCGGTTATAATAGAATTTAAAAATAGGAGAGAAGAGTCTTTCTTTGCGATACCATTTGGCCCATTTGTCGAATTTAATTCCATCCTTGGCACTTGATGATCGAATAGACCCATAGATAGTTGCCTTCTTGGCAACCGTAATATTCCCATTAATGGCGACGATATTCCCTCTGATAACGGCGTTGTTTCCAATCTTGATATTACCGAAAACCGCGACGACATCCTCATTAACCTCGCCCTCTATCGATATATCAGCCCAGAAACTGGCCACCGAACCGCGGATGAATTGGCTGGAGTCGATGGATACATTTTCCAGTAAAGAGATTTTATTTTGCCGACGGGATTGAAATGCTCTGGCCGGTCCGGCCGTGCTCTTCTTTAGAAAATAGATTTGGCTCTCAGCTTGAGAAGGTGTTTCTATATTAATCCGATCAATTATGCTTACCGGATAGGTTTTGCCGGCAATGATAAAACCATTTTCATTTAGGGAAAAGTAATCATTAATGAAAATTCCTTCGGGTGTTTTCTTAACATCCTCTTTGTTGAAGATGAGTGTCTCCGTCACATCATCAATCGAAATATCAAAAACCAATTCCTTTTCGGAGACCGCCACTCTCAAGAAACAATCTTCAATTTGAAACGGCCGGTACTTTTTATAATCATCAACGGCAAAAAGATTGGCAGCCAATATGAAACTTATTAGCGCTATCCAATTGACCTTGCGAAACATATCTGCTCTCCCTATCGCTCTTCCCTATAAAATATACTTTTTATATGTCAGGCGGCAATATATTTTGAGCTTATCAGATCTCTTGTGAAAACCTTCTCTTGTAATCGCTAAACGCCTGTCGGTGTGAGGCAAAGGCAATGTTCTCCGGCAATTGGCTAAAACCAAAAAAGGCGGCCTCGGCGGCATCGTCAGCCGCCCGCAGTTGGCCGCCAATGACAGATGCTATATATAAAATCAGGAGCGCATTGGTGCGGGGGTCATCATGGCCGGTGTAAATTTCAAATAATGATTCCAACCTTACTTCCAGTCCCGTCTCCTCTCGGATCTCTCTTAGGGCCGTTTCCGAGGGGTGCTCCGACCATTCCATAAATCCAGCGGGCAAACACCACCAGTCTATTTTAGGCGGAGCTGCCCGTTTTACCAAGAGAACCTTATTATCTTGTATGACCAGGGCTCCTGCCGCCGGTACGGGATTGTGGTAATAAATAAAATCACAGGTAGAGTTGCTACATTTAAGCCGAACAGAATTATCGATTATATGTCGACCCAGCTTCCGGCCGCAGACGGGGCAAAAGATGTATCCTGAAAAATTATCTTTTCGCCTTAACAGACTATTGTCATCCAAGCTTCTTCTTTTCATCAGCCATTTCCTTTTCTTATCTTGAGGGCAATCAACGTTGTATCATCCCGGGGCGGATCGGTCGGATCGAATAAACGCACCTCGGCTAAGATACCGTCTATTATTTCATTGGAATCAAGATGTCGGTGTTCAGTTAAGTACTTGAGTATTTTTTCTTCTCCGTACTCCTCATCGGCCTGGTTTTGGGCCTCCGATAACCCATCGGTATAAAGAAAGAGGATGTCATTTTTCCGTAGCTGAACAATCCCCTCTTGGTACTCCATTCCGGCAAAAGCGCCCAGAAGTATTCCTCCCTTTGAGAGTAATTCATAGGCACCATCTTCTCTTATCAAGATGGGGTAATTGTGGCCGGCATTGGCATAATGCAATTCCTGCCTTTGTTTGTTGAACTCGCCATAAAAGAGGGTGGCGAACTTTTCGGCGGAAGTTGATTCGACAATATATTTATTGATGTTGGATAAAATATTCTTAATGTGCCCATTGTTTCCTACCTCGGAGCGAAGCATCGCCTGAATTTGGGCCACCAAGAGAGCGGCCGGCATCCCTTTGCCCGAGGCGTCGGCAATTACTATGCCGAGAGCCTCGTCGCCCTTCTGAATAAAATCATAGAAATCTCCCCCAATCGTACGGGAGGGAATGGAGCAGGCAGAAATCTGAAAGATGTCCGTTTGAGGGTAGACTTTAGGGAGCAGATCCAGTTGAATCTGGCGGGCGACCGCGATCTCTTCGTCCAGTCTTTGCTTTTCCAACGAATCGGCATAAAGTCTGGCATTGGTTAAGATGGTGATCAATTGATTTGACAGAATCCTCAGCATGGTCACATCTTCAGCATTATAGCGAAAGCCGGAGACTTTTTCCGTTAAAGCTAAAAATCCCAATAAATGATTGGCATCTTTCAGGGGCAGGATAAGCTGGACGCGCCGTTTGTCCAATTCATCAGCTAAAATACTACCGGCTCGATAGACAGCCAGCCGGTCTATCATAGTTGGCGTTTCCAATTGGCCAATGCCGCCCAACAACAGGTCGCCTCGGGGAATAATCACCTTTTCGGGGATATTATCCGATGGGAATAGGGCGTACTCATTTATTTTATCATCGAATAACACGAAATAAATATGATCTATCAGGATCGAGCTTTTTAGTGTTTTCTCCACCATATTTCGAATCTGGACCGGGTCAAAGACAGAAATAAGCTGTCGGGACAAAAGCTCCATAAGATTTCTATAATCAGTTCGACTTCTGAGAAATAGCCGTCTAATGATATTGTCCAATTGGGAATTGATGGGTTGAAAAAGAAACAAAGCGGCAACAATAAAAGCTATCGTAACAATTGTCGTTTTTGTCCCCATGATCGAGGTAATAAGACGATTGCCCTGATCCACAAAAAGGATATAAAGGCCGACCAAAATTCCCGATGATATTGTATAAACCAAAGATTGTCTGATAATAACGCTGACATCAAGGAACTGATGTTTTATCAACGACCAGCCCACGGAACCGCCGCCTATGATTAGGGCCACCACGAGAATGCTCGTTTTCAGGCCGGCCGGAATATCGAAGGAAAAGATGTCCGGCATAAGGAAAGCTATGGAATAGAGTCCAATGGCAATCGATATTCCCCATATTATCACGGTCGATTGTTTCCTGAGCTGCTGGTTGGCCAATTGGGCTCGGCCTTTTAAAATGGAATAGACCGCCATGGCCACATAAATTAAATTGATAGCGGAGAAAAGTATTTTTTGGCGGCCGAGAAGAAGACTAAATCCAAGGACGGTCAATTTGAGCAGGTATAATATTGGTTTCAGGAAAAAAGAAATGAACCATCCCAAAAGAGAATTTACCCCTTCTCCTGATTGATCTTCAAGGAGTTTAAGTATCCTCTCCGGATTGTTGAAGATAAGGACCAAAAAGAGATGGAAAACAGAAGGGAAAAATATTATGTAGCGCAATTTAGGAAACCGGAAACGGGAAAGACGGTCAATTGGAAAAACCCATGAAAACAATAAAAAGGCGGGGAAAAATAGCTCCCAAATATAGGCCAAATTATAGAGTGCTGATTCCTCAAAAGGCGCCGCGGCTAAAGTATCGAGCCTGGCAATTGTGCCAAAAGCTAGGAAGATTGGTCCGGTAGCGGCCCAAAAGAGCATGAAGGCAGTTATTCTGTTAACGCGGCCACTCTGATCCCGAATGATGCTATAAGCCAAAAAAAGCAGAATACCGGCGAAGACAAAATATATTATGGTTAGAACCGGCTGAATAAATTCCATAATACCAAAAATCTGAGATTAAGACAATTGTTTGCTTAAGGTTACTATGGTACCGCAGTTGCCTCGGGAGTTAAAGACAACCCTGTCCATAAGGGATTTGACAATAAAAATTCCCCGTCCGACCTCCCTCAAGAGGTTATCATCGGTAATAGGGCTCTTAACCGTTGAGGGATCAAAGCCGCTTCCCTGATCAGCAATTATTATTTCTATTTCCGAATTCCTCTTAGTAATAGAGACCGCAACCTCTTTCTCAAGGTCAGATTTGTTGCCATGAATAATAGCATTGTTAACAATTTCTGTCACGGATATGGCGATATCGGCGATGGTGGATTCATTTATGGCATATCCCCGTAATATCCCCTCTAGAAAACTGTCAATATCAACCAGATATTCTTGTGATGATGGAATCCTGATAGTATTGTCGACTATGGTGGGTTTTTTCATTTCTGCACTTCCATCCTAATAAAAAGGGTAGGTTGAAGACACAACCCACCCTTTGATTTTTTTTGGGTTTTAGGCCTGGCAATTCTTAGAACGAATTAATTGCATCCTCAACAGAATCGAATGCCTCAAATACCGTTATTAGTTTGGTAATGGTCAAAAGTGAATGAATCTTTCCGGTTACATTGGCCAGCCTTAGTTCCCCCTGATTGTTCCGGAGGGTCGTTAGGCCGGAGATCAATATACCCAGACCGGTTGAATTCATCCATTCAACTTTCGCCATATCAACCACGACCTGCTTTTTCCCAGTTTCGATTAGTTCATGGAGTCGGTCATGCAGGAGAGTCGCGTCGGGTCCGCCCATAATCTTCCCTTTTGGCTCCAGAATGGCGATACCCTTTTTCTCATAATCTGTTAATTTCATTTCTTAGCCAGATGCCTCCGCTAAAGTTTGAACCGACAGTGTTATTAGTCTTCCAATAAGGACTTATCACAATACTAATTTACATTCTACCTGCAAAATCCACAAATATTCGACCTATGTCAAGGCATTTTTGTTTCACAAAATGAGGCTTATTTTGCAGTTGCGAGTCATATAGATAGCTTTTAATATTTTTTTAAAGATAAGTCTGATATTTTCTTAAAAATTAACAGATATTGAGTTTTTATGGTTTTATTGCGTTCAATTGACAAAGATTCTATGCCTCGCAGGCCTCGGCTGGTTCGTTTAAACAAGCGGCTCTGAATCGAGGTACACAAAATAATGGCAAGTCAAGGTATTGATATACAATATATTGTGATTATTTTTTACTTTCGTCAATTTTTTTATTGACAGCAATGGAAATTTTGCTTAAAGTTGACGCCGGCCTTACGAATTATGAAACGGTTTCAAAAGAATCTGCCGTAGAGACCGTAAGTTATTTGTTATCATTGCCTTGTAATTATTTGTGTTATGAATGAGGATGGTAGTTTTGTCTCTAATTCTTGATTTGAAAAATATGATACAAGAAGAAGAGAAAAGAAGTATATTTTATATATGGACAGCATTAGGGTTAATCCGATGAAAAATACGACTGATATTATTGCCGAACCTTCAGTAGAATTGATGTCAATAACACCCAATGCGGAGCAGGTTATAGAATTGGCCTGCCGAACATGCTATTTATCATTTCATCGATATGATCCTCCCGCATCGACTGAGGAACTTATAAAAAAGGTCATTAATAAAAAACATCACTCAGTGCTGGAACATGCCCTGGCGACTTTTAGAATCAAGGGCGGCTCCCGGGTGTTTACTCATGAATTGGTAAGACACCGCTTGATGTCCCCCTCACAGGAATCCCAGCGCTATGTGGAGTATGGGAAGGTACGCAATTTTGATATTGTTCTTCCACCTACCGTTGAACAAAGTGAGTTCAAAAGCCGATATTTGGAAAAGGCATCGGAATGTGAGCAGCTTTATTCGGAAATGGTGAAGGCGGGCCTTCCGAAGGAAGATGCCCGTTATATTCTTCCCAATGCGACCACCTCCGAAATTGTCATATCGGCCAACTTTAGAGAGTACCGGCATATTTTTGAGGTCCGCTGTCATCCGCGGGCTCACTGGGAAATAAGACAAATCTGTATGATAATGCTGGAAATTATGAAGAAAGAAGCCCCGATAGTTTTTCATGATTTTCAGATTGATAAAGAAAATAATTCTGCCGCACTTATAGAATCTTAGGAGAATATCCATGGAAGACGACAAAGGTTTTGAGCTAAGTGAAAATTCTCTGAAGGTCTTGGAGCGTCGCTATCTCAAGAAAGACGATCAAGGAAAGGTAGTTGAGACTCCCGAGGAGCTATTTCGCCGAGTGGCCCATGCCGTATCTGAACCGGACAAAAAGTTCGGATTATCGGCTGAAGAAACGCAGGATATTGAAGACAAGTTTTACGATATAATGTATCGGCTGGAATTTATGCCGAATTCCCCGACTTTGATGAATGCCGGCCGGCCGTTAGGGCAGCTTTCCGCCTGTTTTGTTCTGCCTATTGAAGATTCGATGGAATCGATTTTTGATGCGGTCAAACATACGGCCTTGATACATAAATCCGGCGGGGGAACAGGCTTCTCGTTTTCGCGTCTTCGTCCATGCCGGGCAGTGGTCGCTTCAACTTCCGGTGTGGCTTCCGGTCCCATCTCTTTTATGCGCGTCATCAATGCCGCTACCGAGGCGGTGAAACAGGGCGGGACCAGACGGGGCGCCAATATGGGGATTTTAAGAATTGACCATCCCGATATTCTTGAATTTATCTCCTGTAAAGATGATTTAAAAGAGCTCACCAACTTCAATATCTCAGTAGCCGTATCATCACTCATGCTCATGGAACCGGAGAACCGGGAGTAATGTTTATTGATAGAATGAACGAGGGGAATCCGGTTACAAAAGTTGGGCTGTATGAATCAACCAATCCCTGCGGCGAACAGCCTCTTTTACCTTATGAAAGCTGTAACCTTGGTTCATTAAATTTGACTAAAATGGTTCGGGCGGTGGTTGATTTCAATTCTCCGCATGAACTTTCAAGGTATGAAATCGACTGGGAAAAACTGGATCGGACAGTCCGCCTGTCGGTTCATTTTCTGGATAATGTTATCGAGGCCAACAGGTATCCACTGCCGGATATTGATTATCAAACCAAACAAAACCGCAAAATTGGTCTGGGGGTTATGGGTTGGGCGGACCTGCTGGTGCTTCTGGGCATTCCTTATAATTCACAAGAAGCACTTGACCTTGCGGAAACAGTGATGGCCAGAATCAACAATATCGGCCATGATGAATCGCAAAGACTGGGTGAAACCAGGGGCGTTTTCCCCAATTGGGAAAAGTCATCCTACTATCGTAATGGTACTGGCGCTAAAATGAGGAATTCCACTGTTACCACAATCGCGCCTACCGGAAGTATTTCCATAATTTCCGGTTGTTCATCCGGCATAGAACCCTTCTTTGCTGTGTCCTATATCCGCACCGTAATGGATAAAACCAAGCTAATTGAAGTTAATCCCTATTTTGAAAGGGTTGCCAAAGTCCGGGGATTTTATTCGCAGGAGCTGATGGGAAAAATCGCTCAGACCAGTTCGATAGCTTCCTTCAGCGAGATTCCTGATGATGTCAAGAGGGTTTTTGTAACCTCCCATGATATTTCGCCGGAATGGCATGTTCGGATGCAAGTCGCTTTCCAAAAATATACCGATAATGCCGTTTCAAAAACCATCAATATGCCCAACAGCGCCACAACTGAGGATGTTCGCACCGCCTATATGCTGGCCTATAAATTGGGCTGTAAGGGCATTACTATATATCGTGATGGCAGTCGGGCCGAGCAGGTTCTGTCAACCGGTGCCGCCGCACAAAATGAAGCGGCTGCTATTGGCTCGTCTTTGACGGTGAAAGATCGCCCGGAAGTCTTAGAAGGGGTTACGCAAAAAATAAAAACCGGCTACGGTAATCTTTATGTAACAGTTAATAGCATCGATGGCAAACCATTTGAGGTTTTCGCTCAAATAGGCAAATCGGGATATTCCACTATGGCCGATACGGAAGCTATCTGCCGTCTTATTTCTCTTGCTCTCCGTTCCGGCGTGCCGGTGGATAAGGTTGTTGAACAGCTTAGAGGAATTGGCGGAGCTTCCCCAGTCTTTGGAAATGGCGGCCTTATTTCTTCAATTCCGGATGCTATTGCTCAGGTTTTGCATAAACATTTCGGTAATGGCAGGAAGATAGAGAGGGGTTTGGACCTTTCCGTTGAATTTTGTCCCGACTGCGCCTCTCGCATTGAGCATGAAGGCGGGTGCATAATCTGCCGCAGTTGTGGTTATTCAAAGTGCTAATTCTGCCGATATAACTTCGGGGTGGTGTTTTTATGAATCCACCCGAAGTTTATATGACGACAATAGATTATATGCCGGCCGGGAGAACCTCCCGGATTGTCAGAGGCTCGACCGAATTGCAGATTCAGACGGAATATGCCTATCGGCCGACCCCCCGTCTGACTACAACCGTCTTTGCCGGCGGACAGGTAATCCATAAAATCGAAAAAGAACTGAGTGCCGGTACCATTACCCCTGAAGATAAAATGAAAATTGAGGGGCTTCTCCGTAGACAGCATATGGAAGTAGTAGCGATCGTCAATAGTAAAGATTTCAGGACCGAT
>JAPLUS010000033.1 GCA_026397495.1 Candidatus Zixiibacteriota bacterium
ATAATCAGTATAAGCGTCCTCCATAGTGGCCAGATCCAGCCCTATATTTTTATTAGGATGAATGACCACCTTTATAGGAATTCCATATTTTTTTGCAAAAAGAAAATCACGGCTATCGTGAGCCGGGACGGCCATCACCGCGCCGGTGCCATATCCGGCCAGGACATAATCAGCCACCCAGAGTTGAATTTCCTCACCATTGAACGGATTAATGGCATACTTGCCGGTGAAAACACCATCCTTCTCCCCTACCGCCGAGGCGCGTTCGAATTCGGCCTTCATCAAGACCTGCCTCTTGTACTCCTCCACCTTTTTCTTATAATCCCCCTGCAAATTGAGCCGGTCAACAATTGGAGATTCCGGTGCCATGGCCACGAAAGTAACACCGAAAATAGTATCGGGGCGAGTGGTGAATATCGGCAGTTTCTCACCGCTTTCCCTGATGATAAAATCGACCTCGGTGCCGGTAGAGCGACCGATCCACTCTCTCTGCATGGTTTTTACATTCTCCGGCCAGTCAGGGAGTTTGTCTAGATCATCTATCAGGCGATCGGCATAGGCAGTTATCTTGAAATACCACTGCTTCAGTTCTCTTTTTTCAACCGGCGTATGGCATCGTTCGCATTTCCCATCGACAACCTGTTCGTTAGCCAGAACGGTTTTATCCTCAGGACACCAGTTCACCCAACCCATTTTTTGGTAAGCTAAACCGCGTTCAAAAAGACGGGCAAACATCCATTGCGTCCATTTGTAGTAATCCGGATTGCAGGAAGTAACCTCGCGCGACCAATCAAAGGAAATACCGACTCTCTTCAAAGTGGAACGGGAGAGTTCGATATTATTATCTGTCCATTCGGCCGGATGAAGACCTCGTTCAATAGCCGCCCGTTCCGCTGGAAGTCCAAAGGCGTCCCAACCAAAGGGGTGAAGAACACTTTTGCCTTTCATCATTTGCTGGCGGGCTATGGCATCGCCTACAATATAATTCCGGAAATGCCCCATATGAATATCCCCGGATGGATAAAGGAACATTACCAGCATATAATATTTGTCCGGCCCGGGCTTCTGAGGAGCTTTATACAGCTCCTCGTTCTCCCACGCCTCTTGCCATTTCTTTTCTATTTCCCCAAAGTTATATTTCAGCATCCGCATTATTTAAGACCTTCGTGATATATTATATTAGTTCATTGCCTTTAGAAAATATCGCCTAAATTTATAAGAATATTAATTATTTATCAAGGATTATTGGAGATGGCGTCCGGCTATGGCCTAATTCTACTCAAGAGGATATTGCCAAGAGAATAGAAATTGATTATCGCCCCCTTAAATTTTTCTATCTGATTTGCAAAATCACCGCCAAGTTTCTTCGAGACAGAATAAGGTGTATCCATAATATAAATGCCAAACCTCGGTATACTGAATCCCGAATAGCTTTTCTTGAGATATGATAACGAAAATCCTTTTAGATAGCCAATTTCCAAAGCCATTGTCTCAACCTTCCGATTAAATCTACCATAGGGATAACTTATATAATGTACCCTGCGGCCGGTTAGGTCTTCCAGCCCCTTTTTGGATCTTTCCAATTCAAGCCGCAACAAACGATTGGATAGACCCGTCAAGTCAAGATGAGTAAAGCCGTGCGATCCGATTTCTATTCCTGCTTTAGATAACTTTCTTATTTGATCAGTAGTCAGGTGATCCGTTTTGTGGATTAGACTTGAATAGTCCCAGTGGTTTAATTTTCCAATATAATAACCCGGAATGAAAACTGTAGCGGGAATTGACATATCTTCCATAATGGGGAAGGCCTTCCGATAGAATGATTCATACCCGTCATCAAAGGTAATAGAGATTTGGCGCGCATTACTTTCCGGGGAATTAACGTAATCGGCCAAGGATATAAAAGTATATCCAGCACTAAGTATGAAGTTAAGCAGGGCTTTTAATCGTGTCGGAGAGTAATAATTCAGGCCAAAGGGGAAATTCCCGGATATATTGTGAAATACAAGAATAGGCATAGTCGTCGCCAATTCCTTTTATATTATAGACCAATCAACTGAATTTAGGTTACCTTCCTTGATAGGTCCCAGGGAGGTAACCGTCATATTTTGGTGATTAAATATGTGGCCTGCCGCCTCCGTCAGGTTATCGGCCTTTAATCGATCAATGGCCTTCAATGATTCTTCCAGAGATGAGTATTTCCCCATCATAAGCTCGTGTCGCCCCAGACGACTCATCCGGCTCATGGTTGATTCCATGCTCAGGGTCATATTTCCTTTGAGTTGAGCTTTGATCTGATCAAATTTGGAAGACGGTATCTTGCGATGTTTTAGCTTCTTTAACTCCTTGAGTATAATTTCCATTGCTTGATGCAGACGACTATGATCAGCGGCAAAATAGGCGCCGAACACCCCGCTGTCGCGATAAAAATCCAAAAAGGTGTAGATAGTATAGGCAATACCCTTCTCTTCGCGGACTTTTTGAAATAACACGGATGACATTCCCGCACCGAGATAAGCATGCAGGGCAAGAAGAGTATTTCTATCGGGGTGATTAAACCTAACTCCGGGAAAACCCAAACAAAGATGAGTTTGATTGGATTTGTTTTTAAATGATTTTAATAAAAAACTATTAACCTTTGCCGGCGGCTCTCCCCCGCCGTGATTCCCGGGGCCGAAACTAAATCGGTGCCCAAGCAAAGCCACCAACTTTTTATGAGAGATATTTCCAGCCGCGGCAATTACAATACGACCGGCTTGATAATGTCGGTTTATATATGAAGATAGCTGGCGCCGACTGAAAGAACGAACTACCTTTTCCGAACCCATAATGGACCATCCGAGCGGATGACCCCGCCAGAAGCAACCGGAAAAAAGCTCATGAATATATTCCGAAGGAATCTCCTCAATTTCAACAATTTCTTCCACCACGACGGATTTTTCCCGCTCAAGGTTTAGAGGACTCAGAGTTGAATGTATAAGGATATCGGAGAGAATATCAACGGCCTGTACAAGATGTTCATCGAGCACCACCGCATGGAAACAGGTTTGCTCCTTTGAGGTGAAGGCATTCAGTGAACCGCCCAATGACTCCAACGAAGAGGCAATCTTTTCGGCGGATCTTGTCTTTGTTCCTTTAAAGAGCATATGCTCAATGAAATGGGAAATACCATTTTCATCCTTCTCTTCATCCCTGGAACCAACATCAATCCATACCCCGATAGCTATGGAGTGAGTAAATGGTATCTGCTCGGTAACAACTCTTAAGCCGTTCCCAATGGTGGATTTATTGTATCTGACACCCGACTTCATTCTGGCTTTGCTACTTTATCAGGACCTTCCTTGATAATCTGATTTTCCCTTCAGGATCAATATTTATAACCTTAACCTGAACCGTATC
>JAPLUS010000246.1 GCA_026397495.1 Candidatus Zixiibacteriota bacterium
GCTTTTACTCTTTTTGTCGGAGCGGCCGGATTTATTAGAATTAGCCTGAAAAGCATAAGGATAAAGAAGGAGATTCCCTATAAAATAATTGGTTTAGGCGGCTTAATGATAATGCCGGTTCTGGCCATAGCGGGTGGAACACGCATAGACTCTCCCTTTATATGGGTCTTTGAGAATATGCAGGCCCCCATGCAGGCGACGGTCTTTTCACTTCTGGCCTTTTTTGTCGCCTCAGCTTCCTTCCGTGGTTTTCGCGCCCGAACTATTCCCGCGGCAATACTATTGGGTTCAGCTCTGATTATCCTTATTGGAAGAATTCCCATTGCCGACTATTTTTCAGATATTATTCCCCGAATCACATTCTGGATTCAAAATTATCCGTCGATGGCGGCACGGCGGGCCATCCTAATCGGTATCGGCCTTGGTTCGATGACCACCGCCCTGCGGGTTATTTTGGGCATTGAACGTACCTACCTGAGTGGGGATTGATGAATTCAAATAAGACCAGATGGATTATTTATTCGACACTATTGATCGTTGTCGTTTTATCCTATCTTTTAGGTATTAATTTGATTACCCATCCTTCGCCGGAAGTGCAGAAATCGTATACATTTATCGAAAACCTTCCGGAGTCATCGGTAGTGATGGTCTCCTTTGATCATGAGGCCTCCTCACTCCCGGAAATCCAGCCCATTAGTCTGATTCTGCTTCGACATCTCTTCCGACGCAACTTAAGAGTTGTTGGTCTGTCATTATTTGCCGAAGGCACCGCTATAGGCTATCGAACCCTGACAAAGGTAGCCCAAGAATATGGCAAACAATATGGCCATGACTATGTTTTTCTTGGTTTCAAACCTCAACATATTTCGGCCATTCTGGGGATGGGCGAGTCAATTAGGGGCGTCTTTCCTGAGGATTATTTCGGGAATAAAATAGAAGAGATTCCTCTTATGAGGAAAATTAGAAACTACGATGATATTTTAGTCGTCATATCTATTGCCGATGGTGACCGGACCATGCAATGGATTGAATATGCCGGAGCCAAATATCATCAGCGGATAATGGCCGGCCTAACGGCGGCTATGATTACCACCTATGATCCATACCTCGCTTCCGGACAGCTCTCTTCGGCTGTGGGCGGTTTAAAAGGTGCCGCAGAATATGAAAATCTATATGGGCGCCGGGGTATGGGCAACCGCGGGATGGTGGCTCAGACGGCGGCTCATATATTTATTATAGTACTGATTGTCATTGGCAATATTCTCTATTTCAAAAACCGTTCGAAAGGTGGAGGAAATAGATAAAATGAATCTCGGTATTCTGATAGCCGGCCTATTAACTCTGGCAATATATTCATTTCTATATAAAGATAATCCGGTTTATAGAGCGGCGGAATCTCTCCTTATCGGATTATCAATCGGATATACACTGGTTCTCTTTTGGCAATCAACGCTGTTTGACAAACTGTTTTATCCATTGCTCCGAGAGCATGGAATATGGCTGACCATTCCTCTTATTTTGGGGTTAATGATGTTCAGTCGGTTGACACGTAAATGGAGCTGGCTTTCACGGATTCCCATTGCTTTGATGATTGGTGCCGGGGCCGGGGCAGCTATACCGGCCATGCTTTATGCCAGGACATTGAAGCAAGTTTCGGCGACGGTTCACCCTCTTATAATGGAGAATGGAGGATTTGACATCTCGGCGGTAGTGGTAGTCATCGGGGTTCTGACAACTTTGGCCTATTTTTACTTCACCCGTGAGCATAAAGGAGTAATGGGAAAAATGGCTCGAGTCGGGACATATTTTCTGATGATATTCTTTGGAGCCACCTTTGGATATACCGTGATGTCGCGTCTTTCCACATTAATCGGAAGAATTGATTTTCTTCTTGGCGATTTTCTACACTTACTAAAATGACTTGCCCCCGATGTAAAATAAAGATGCAGGAATTAAAACGTTCTTTTCATAAACAGCGTAAATGGGTTTGCCCCAAATGCCATCGGGTACGATTTCAAAACAATAAAAAGCTAAAGTAATTGCGAAGCAGCCTAACGTTATGGATATCAAAATTGGAACCTCAGGATATAGTTTTGATGACTGGGTTGGTTCTTTCTATCCCACCGATATTAAGAAAGGGAAAATGCTTGATCACTATGTAAAGTATTTTCCCGCCGTGGAGATAAATTCCACCTATTACCGTCTTCCGCATCCGGCCGTGATGGCTAATATTGAGAAAAAGACTCCGCCGCATTTTGAATTCATTGTTAAAACACCCCATATTCTGACCCATAAGAGAACCGGTATAGAAGAGAGTGTAATCCAGCTGGCCGAGTGTCTGAAACCGATGGAACAATCGGGCAAACTTAAAGGTCTCTTGGCGCAATTTCCTTACTCTTTCAAATTCTCTGACTCCAATCTCAGATATGTACAATATTGTCGAACACTTTTGGAAGCATGGCCGCTGTATGTGGAGTTCAGACACAATAGTTGGCAAAATCCGGCAACTTATAATATATTAGAAAAAGAACATATTGGTTTTGTTTCCGTTGATGAGCCACAATTGCCCGGACTCCTGAAGCCGGAACTAATCTGCACCTCCGGTATGCCCTACCTTCGACTTCATGGACGCAATGTCGAACACTGGTGGAATGGGGGTGCTCTCAGATATGACTATGATTATAGTTTGCAGGAACTGACCGAATGGAAAGGGAAAATCTCCGGCCTAAAGAAGCCGGCCGCAAAATTGTATGTTTTCTTCAACAACTGCCATTTGGGACAAGCCGTTAAAAATGCCCGCCAATTTATGGAAAATATTAATTTATAATTATTTTTCTTGACCAACGTATATTGGACTATTAAATAGGGAAGCAAAGAAAAAAATATGAACGAATACTTGCGACTGGATAATATCAGCAAAGCCTACGACGGTAAGGTAGCTGTGAATAGCCTTTCCCTATCAGTCCCGGCAGGAGCCATATATGGCATGTTGGGGCCGAATGGGGCTGGAAAAACAACCACCATAAGAATGATTATGGATATTATTGCCCCTGACTCGGGAAGTATCATGGTTGGAGGCAAAAAAACAGACGGTGATTTCAAGAATCGAGTTGGATATCTCCCCGAAGAACGGGGTCTTTATAAAAAGATGACTTTAGTTGAGATAATCACTTTTCTAGCAGAGATAAAGAACTATAACAGACATAAGGTGGCTCAAGCCATTGATGGCTGGCTGGAAAAGATGTCTCTTGGTGAATATAAATATCGCAAAGTTGAAGAACTCTCGAAAGGAATGCAGCAGAAACTGCAGTTTATCACCACCTTAATTCATCAACCCGATTTAGTCATCTTGGATGAGCTTTTTTCCGGTCTGGACCCTTTAAATATCGAGTTGGTCAAAGAGATTCTTTTGAATGAGAAACGGCGAGGGACGACCATACTTTTTTCAACTCACGTGATGGAGCAGGCAGAAAAGTTATGTGATTATATTTGTCTCATTAATCATGGGAAAAAGGTTCTTGATGGGCGGCTGGCGGATATCAAGGCGCAATTCGGCAAGA
>JAPLUS010000418.1 GCA_026397495.1 Candidatus Zixiibacteriota bacterium
GTCAAAGACAGGGGAAGGGGTGGGACACAGCTCATCGAAGATCCAATCGTAAACATCATCAGCGGCGTCTCCCTGCGTAATCCAAAGCTTCCCGGCGAGGGCGGTGGATCTGACCTTAAGGCAAAATAAATAAATCTGGTATTCCGCACCATCTATAGGGGTCAGGCAAGAATCACCATCAACATCCCAGATACAACCGAAGCCGCGAGCATTGCCGACACCGGTATAGTTATACATGTCACCTATTACGGTATTGATGATGGTATCACAGGTGGTATCAGGGGGGATGACGGTGCTGTCAACGCAGAAGTTGATGGTGGTGTCAATAAAATTATCATTGGTTAGATCGCCATTCCAACTTTCAGTATATTGGGTTTTGAATACATCCCAGAAACTTTTAAACGTTGCTCGGGCCACGTTGGCGATCGTCGGTGGAGACACCCATTCTACGGTATCCATACCACCCGTACCGCCAAACACGATCGGCATGGACCAGGTAATACGTCTAGTGTCGCCACCGGTATTGGTAGCATAAATGCTGATGGAACAAAGTGAATCGGGGATAATCTTCATAGTGCCAGCGTCATCAAACGCACCTGGCCCCGAGATGGCGGCCCGGAATGTTAGTGTTCCATACGACGCCCCAAAAACCTGTCCAAAGGATAACAGGGATAAGAGAAGAACCAGCAATAGCATTTTACTTTTCATTTTTTCTCCTGTCGTTTTTATTTTTACTATTACTTATTTTAAATCGAAACATTTACCATCTTATTTCTTAAACAACAAATTGGTTTTATGGTCACTCCAAATATAAGGACGCAATACCCCCCTAAAAATTAGCAAATAATTCTTCTTGCCACCTCCCTTAAAAAAGATTTCGGTTCTAAGGAAAATAAATACAATTATTTCTTATCCTTCAAAGAATAAGAAATAACCATTCTATAGTCAACTAAAAAATGTCAGATTGTCATTATGGGCATAATAATAATCCTATTCGTTGGGGCTTGTTGAAAAATCCGGATGTGCCGTGTCCGTGTATGGCAGATGTGGACGGGAGTGTTGATAAACCCTCAAAAAAGGAAAAAGCATACTTCTGAGAAAAATGTCATTGGTATTGTCATCCCCGACTTGATCGGGGATCCAGAAAAAGTTCCGTAAGTGCTTAATAATCAATGAATTCTGGATTCCCCGCCGCGGCGGGGAAAGACAGGAAAAGAGCAGCAATGACAGATTTGGATTTGGATATTGAGTGGAACATACATAAGGCATTTTTCCATAACATACACTTTTTCAACAAGCCCGTGGATATCTGCCCCCCACAACGATTGGGCAGGGGCTTACAAATCCGTAAATTCTTCTTCGCGAAGGCCATTTCACGCATCGGGCATATCCCCCATAGTTAAGGTTAATAAGCCATAGGCTTATTAAGCGAATATGTCCGTTAATCCCGTTCATCTAGTAAAAAATTTACCCCTTATCAAACACTTCTCCATCAGCAAGAGCAAACCAACAAAAAGTCCGCCTACGGCGGATCATTAACATTTTGTGTTACAAGGAAATAGCCAAAGATATAATAAATATTTGGAAAAGCACCAAAATTTCCTGTTGTCGAAATATATAAAAACATATAACTGTTAAGCGGGTGTTTGTTCGCTGTTATTATATCATAATCATACATCAGCCAAATATCAAAAGAGGGGATATTTTAGAATGACCAATCAAGGAGGTTGTTATGGTCAAAGAAATCAATAAAACCGGCTGGGCAAAATTCTGCAAAGAATTTAGCGCAACTAATCAGTACCGTCAAGCCAATGTCAGCATCGTCGATAAAAAACAAAAGGAAAACGGCCTCGTTAATAATCTATCATTTATGGGATTGGGACTGGCCAAAAAGGGACGGCTTATCAGCGGCTTAGAATTATTCGCCGGGCGTTGGGACCCCGCTAAAATCACCGAACCGGTTCTCTCCATTAAAGAACCCGCCAAAGTAATGCTGGAAACAGATGACAAGGGGAACGATCGCCGCCTGCGGGTTCTGACCAAAGATGGGATAGAGGCCAGAATTGAGCTTTACGGCGAAAAACATCCATGGCAATCGCGAGTTTTAGTCGAGAAGGTAGCTTATTCTCTCTATGAGAGACGGGGGTATACTCCGGGAAATGACAGGGGAGATTGGTACAAGGCGGAAAAGATTGTCAAAGAGGCGGAGCGGCAGTTTGCAAAATAGGTAGCCGTCATTTCTTGGGTATATTATTCGGCTCTGTTTTATTCGGAATGCGGCCCTCTGGAGATTTTGAGTTTCGCGCCATATCGAGACCGCAAGGGTCACTGATCTACACCGTGTAGCCCACCCGCGCGCAGCGGGCCGTGAAAATGAATTATTCGTCCAGTCGAATCTGTCGAATTCCTATTTATGTGTTGTAGGGGTTTGATTTATCAAACCCTCTTTTAGAAGTCAGCAAAGGGCTTGATGAATCAAGCCCCTACAAAATTTCTGCCGGAGATTCCCCCCGTGCGCGGACGGATGGCCCATCATTTATGATGGGTCTGTTGCACGTGCGCGGCAGGCTTTAGCCTGCCCGGGCGTACCTTATCGTTATGATTCCGCCGGGTCCAAGGCGCCCGACTATTTTAGTAGCTGAAATAGTAGAAATAGTGCCGCGCACATGGCGATCGCAAAACCCTTCGGGATTTTGCGCTACATTCTTTTTTCTGGTTCCCCGATCAAGTCGGGGATGACAATTCCAATGACATTTTTCCCGGAAGTGCGCTTTTTCCTTTTGTAAGGCTTTTTCACTCGGTACCCTATCCAACGGATGG
>JAPLUS010000153.1 GCA_026397495.1 Candidatus Zixiibacteriota bacterium
GCCTTTCTTGAAACGACTTTTTTCACTCTTAAGCGTTATGACTTAAGCCCTGTCGGAAGATATAAAATTAACAAGCGTTTAGGGATTGAAGTACCCAATAATCTTAAAAATCGAGTTTTAAGAATTGAGGACTTCGCCCTTATTATTAAAGAAGTAGTTAGGCTTAATTGTGACCCCAAAGGCAAAGCTGATGATATAGATTCACTCTCCTGCCGTCGTATTAGAGCCGTCGGCGAGTTGGTGCAAAATAAGGTACGAGTTGGACTTTTACGCATGGAAAGAATCATTAAAGACAGGATGTCCGTCATTGATGCGATGACCATTACCCCTGCTCTTTTGATCAACGCCCGTCCGATTATCGCTGTTTTGCAGGAATTTTTTGCTTCATCACAGCTTTCGCAGTTTATGAACCAAACAAATCCCCTCTCTGAGTTGGAACACAAGAGAACAGTTTCGGCCACCGGTCCTGGTGGTTTATCTCGCGAACGAGCCGGATTTGAAGTCCGTGATGTTCATCCGACTCATTACGGCCGTCTTTGCCCTATTCAGTCGCCTGAAGGTCCTAATATCGGCCTTGTTTCTTATATTTCCTGTTATGCCAGAGTCAATAAGTATGGTTTTATTGAAACGCCCTACCGCGTAGTCGATCATAGCGGCAAATTACCCAAGATAACCGACAAACTCGTTTACATTGACGCTGATACGGAGCAGCGGCATAATATAATGCCCACCAGCGGTGAGACCAACGAAAATCTTGAACTTACTGGTCATGAATATCTTGTCCGTCGGGCAGGAAAACCTGTTTGGGTACTGCCTAGAGAGGTTGAATATGCTGATGTTTCCGCCATGCAAATTGTCTCCGTTACCACCGCTTTAATTCCATTTCTCGAAAATACTGATGCAGCGCGGGCAATGATGGGCTCAAATATGCAACGCCAGGCCGTGTCACTGGTTAATTCCCAGTCACCAATTATTGGTACCGGTGTCGAGGTGGATGCGGCTAAAGACTCAGGCCAAGTAGTTATTGCTATAGCTGACGGCAAAGTTATTGAAGTTGATAATCATAAAATTGTGGTCAAAGAGACTCGAACTAAACTTCGGGAATATATCCTAGAAGGATTTGTTCGTTCCAATCAAGCGACCTGCATGCATCAGCGTCCAATCGTTGAAGAGGGGGATAAAATTAAAAAAGGAGAAATAATTGCTGACAGTCTTGCCACTCAAAAAGGCGAAATAGCTCTAGGGCAAAATATTCTGGTTGCATTTATGAGTTACGCGGGCGCGAATTTTGAAGATGCAATTATAATTTCCGAAAAATTAGTTCGAGATGACCGTTATACCTCGATTCATATTGAAAAATATACGGTTGAGGTTCGCGAAACTAAACTCGGACCCGAAATGATCACCCGTGATATCCCCAATGTGGGCGAAGAAGCGCTCAAAAACCTGGATGAAAGCGGCATTGTCAGAATCGGAGCCGAGGTTAGGGCGAGAGATATTTTGGTGGGCAAAATCACTCCCAAGGGTGAAACCGAACTTTCGGCTGAAGAAAGATTGCTTTTAGCCATTTTTGGCGAAAAAGCAAAAGATGTTAAGGATACATCGCTTAGGTTGCCGCATGGTGAACAAGGAAAAGTAGTTGATGTCAAAATTTTTGATAAGGCTAAAGATCAGGAACTGCCGGCTGGCGTCAATCAATTAATTGAAGTATCTGTTGCGCAACTGAGGAAAATTCAGGTTGGCGATAAACTGGCCGGACGCCACGGCAACAAGGGTGTTATTTCTAAAGTTCTACCGATTGAAGATATGCCGGTACTGCCCGATGGTACGCCGGTTGATATTATTTTAAATCCCTTAGGTGTAGTTTCGCGTATGAATATCGGCCAGATTTTAGAAACCCACCTTGCCTGGGCAGCTGATAAATTAGGCTATAAAGTGGCGGCCCCTGTTTTTGAAGGGCCGACCATCGAAGAAATTCAAACAGAGCTTCAAGCGGCTGGTTATCCGATTGATGGCAAGATCCAATTACGCGATGGCCGCACTGGAGAACCTTTTGACCAAAGAACCACCGTTGGCATGCTTTATATAATGAAACTCCTCCACTTGGTTGATGATAAAATGCATGCCCGTTCAATTGGCCCATATTCGATGGTGGCGCAACAGCCGTTGGGTGGCAAAGCCCAGTTCGGTGGCCAGAGGTTTGGTGAAATGGAGGTTTGGGCACTCGAAGCCTATGGTGCCGCCAATACATTACAGGAAATGTTAACCATTAAATCAGATGATATGGTTGGCCGTAGCCAGGCTTATGAAGCAATTATCAAAGACGAAGACATCCCCACTCCTTCAACGCCGGAATCGTTTAATGTTTTGGTAAAAGAATTGCAGAGCTTGGGTTTAAACATTGAACTTTTAAAAGATGGGAAGACAATTACTCCCTCGCCAAGCAATAAATAATTAAAGAATATACTTATGAGAAATATGGAAAAAACTATTGATTTCGACTCTATCCGGCTATCCCTCGCCGGACCTGAACAAGTGCTCAAATGGTCTCA
>JAPLUS010000201.1 GCA_026397495.1 Candidatus Zixiibacteriota bacterium
CCAAGACAAATCCAATTCGCTCATCCATAACACTTCGCCCTCTGAATGGCATGTTTCTCTCCTCCTCTCACGAGATAACATACCACAATACTGTAAACCATGTCTTGACACTATCTGTAAAGAATCTTATGATACTGTACAGCGCAGGGCTCGTGCCCTACTCATCTAGAGTTTGGGGAGAGTGAGGCCGGGGCCGCCATAGTTCTTTATTGCGAGACACAGGTATATTCAAAAACGTGACCATAGCAATGGACATTCTTTTATACTCATTTATTGTTTGGAGTTATTGTTGCCACAGGCGTGTTTTTCACCGAGTCCCACGACAGATAAAAGATGTATTTTGGCGTCAAGACATATTGTTGAGGTGCCCGGTCTCGCTGTATAAGAAACTGAGCAATATCCACTTCGTTCATTATGTTATTCTTGCTCGAAGTTCTGTACAGGGGAGCCGGTTTTAACAGTGGCTCAAGAATCAGAGGAGAGCTGTGGAGTCGCCTATCCTTAATAATCTTAAGGTTATTATCCATGTACTTGCACAGGTAACCGCCGCAAAAAACGATCTGCTTATCGGTAGAACCGGGGAAGATATAAACACTAATGGTATCTGCGTCAAATAGGACATATGAATTCATCGGTACGCCGTCGGCCTTGAAGTCTTTTTTGTGCTTGGATTTCATTGCCTCAAGCGCCTTGAACCCGCGGAAGACCGTGGAAGTTGAGGAATAGTATTTGGTCGAAAACAATGGATGCTGGGGCGTTCTATCTGCAAAAGGAACTTGCACCGGAGAGACGAGACACGTATCATTCAGTCTTCCGAAAATGACTTCACTTCTGGTGGAATCCCCCACCACAATCCATCCGCTTACGAGCTTGATGTCAAAGCTATCCTGGTACTTCAAAACCGTATCGGTGGCGATCCAGGAATATAAATCGTAATCTGCAAGCCTATACGCCAACTGCCAATTATGCGCGAGTTCCAACTGCTCCTTGCGTGAGAGTTCAGTATCCTTCGGCTTGGCTTCCCCAGCGACGTCAAAGATGAAAGGGGTTGGGGCCAGAAGAGTTATCCCAAATACCAAAATATAACGGAATAAATTGGTCTTTTTCAATCGTATTCTTTCTGTAATTTTAACCAATCCAAATACCTTCGCTGTCAAACGATAGCAGTTCATAGGAAAAATGGCAAGCAACAATTATCATTTACGTCTGCCCCCTTAAGCCAGGTTGCCGCTCAGCACGGCAGTTCGATATGTATCCCCTATCCCCCGCCATAGATTGAAAAACCCCGGTGAAAACCGGCGTTTCTTTATGCCTGCGAATCGAAGGGGGTATTTGTAAATAGTGAGCCTCCTGTTATTAAACCTCTTTGTACTTCTCCGCAATAAAAATCATTTCGGGTGAGTCATGCACCAACGGTGACTCATCGAAATTACCATAGAGCTCAATAACCCGAAAACCGCATCGCTCCAATAAGTGCTCCATCTCGTATCTAAAGAAGTACCGCATCGGAAAGGCGTGAACAATTCGCTTGGCCTTGCCATCCGGGTTGGTCAGATAGTAGATCATTTCGACATCGTTGTACTGCTCGGTTGGATGGAAGCCGGCAACACGGTGAGTTCGCCTTATGCGTCGACCATCAGGTAGCTCATATTCTTCAAAATCCTCTACTTCGTCGGAAAGGCGAGGATCATTAATTATTCTGAAGTCTACATAGAATACGTCGAAAATCAACTTAGCCTTCATAACCAGATGTCGGTTAATACTACTCAGACAACCCAATTGGTGGGCAATCCCGATCAGGTGCTGAAAGGCGTGAAATGGTATGATTGCCAATTTAAATGTATTATCGAGTTTGAAGTTGGTCATATCGCCCTGAACCAGCTGGACATGATCGGTACTGCTGTTGGCAATGGATTTCAGTTTCTGCCTGCATTTCGATAACATATATTCCGATAAATCCAATCCGGTAATCTGACAACCTTGTTCCGCAATAGGCAGCAGAATCCGTCCAGTCCCGCAACCCAAGTCCAGGATTCTTCCAGCCGAGGCAGCAGCAGATCGAAGATAGAAGTCTGTATCAGGGCGGTGTATATAGGCCGGAAACAAATCATACAATTCCGCCGTGACAGGATTATCAGTATAACTTGCACGCAAATCCATAGCTATTTTCCTCCAAAAAATCAGCATAAAAGATCGCTAAAACGCCTTCATAATGCAAGTAATTAAGTTCCGGTCAGTTCATAGGCGAATTAATACCCGTAGTTTACCGGTTGAGGACCTTAACTCGAAGGACAAGGGCAGTAGTTCGACCCTGCCCGCGCCGATGGCGGAACGCCTCCTGCCCTTATCAACTTCAATCTGTACCGAAAGATGTCTCTCAAACCCGACAACGATTCCCCGGGGGACTTCGACTACTTGATTGCTTTCCAACGATTTCCGTTGATCATAATAATAGCACATGCTTACCTGAAATTGGAATTCCACATAAGTTCGTGGGGGAGTGATGTCGGGGCCGCCATAGAAAATCTTTTTTATCCACTTTTATTCCCCTGCGGGTTAATTTCAAACACGCAACCTTTCTCTTGAAATACCCATAAGTCATACTGAATGAGACTTGACTCATCTAGTGGTTATTCTCTAACAATTGGAGGGTTTGATATGCAGAAGAAAAGGAACCTTGGCTACCTTGGATTTTTGGGGCTCTTGGGATTTTTGGGGCTGCTCGGTTCGTTAACCGGAAACGAAGCCTTTTACGCTCTATATGGACTATTCGGCCTGTATGGTTTCTTCGGATTCTTCGGGATTTCGAATAACAGGTGAAACCAAGGCGACAAAAACTCTATGTCGAATTCGACACTGCAATTATATGCACTTGATTATTTTCCATCGGCTTACGCGGATGTAGTCGTTCGACACGCCCCGTTCTCTACTTGCTCGGCAGCGACACTCAGTTGATCCAAGTAGGCGATTAGGTCCTGCTTGTTGATTGGGCTGAGGAGACTGGCCCGGTTGCGGCGCATACTTCTCACGGGAGCGGTTGAGACAGGCTCTTCGCAGTATATCTTGTTCCCCACTATATAAGTCCCATTGATCGGGCCGTCCTTTGCCAGGGAAAGGAATGACGATTTATGGAGACCGCCGCTCGGTTCAATACTGAACTTCGCGTCCCCATAGCGGCTCCCCAAAGGATTGCAGTAGCAGGTCACCTTGCGCCCCTTGTACAAGCCTTCGACGACAAAGCACACCGGCAGGTTGAGCACAGGGTAGTTGATCTCTCCGTGGAGCAGGCCAGCAATAAGCTGCAGATTACTACTTAAAATCCTCCACAGTCGACGCAGAAAGAAATACGCGCCAACCGTCAGGACTGCGATAACTATTAGGTTTCGAGTATCGGGAAGCATAATTGTGACCTCCAAACTTGCGGGATCAAATCAAGAACAGATGCCGCTACCTATGATATCGGATACAAGCGGAATACCCTTAACGGCTGTGAGGAAACGTTTGGGCTCGGGCGGTCTTGTCGTATTTGATCGTTTCCCATCGGCTTCCGCCGTTCATGGCTTAGTGTGGTCGAATCGGGAAATGGAAGCTCACAAAAGTTTGGGGAGAGTGAGGGTGGGGCGGCTTTAATCAATTTCGAAACTCAGGCTGAAAGCTATAGATATTGACAAGTTAACCCCAAATGGTGGGCCGCCCGACCATGGAGCCGTATCTGCCAAGATGCCGGATTGGATCCGAAGGGTCGAACAGATTTAGGACATCAGCGTCGGGGCCCCGACGGTATGGTCTTCCCGCACACCCCACACCCCGGCCTTCTCTCAAACGTCACCGTCTCAAACGCCATTGTATCAGCATGGAAAATTAGGAGAGCATTCGAAATGGGGTTTTCACCGGTCATCAAGTACCGCAGCGCCAGCGTCGCCTGAAGAGATCCGATCACACCCGGCAATGCACCGAACACCGGTGTCGGCTTAGGGTCTTGCAACTCTTCGGGCATGAGACACGCCAGACAAGCGGTTTTCGGTGGATTAAAAAAGCTCAACTGCCCCTGCCATTCATTTATTGCCCCATAGATAAAGGGGATATTAAGATCGAACGATACATTATTCAATTTCAAACGGTCGGAGTGATTATCCAGGCCATCGATTATCAGATCGCATCCCGAGGTCAATTCGATTGCGTTAGTTTCGGTTAGTTTATCCGATATTACCTCAATTTTTATTTCGGGATTCTGCGCCGAGAGCCTCTTGGCCGCCAGGGCCGCCTTGGGCCGGCCGATATCCTCGGCGGCAAACAGAATCTGGCGATTCAGGTTGGATAGCTCAACCCGGTCGCTATCGCATAGACGCAGATTTCCTACCCCGACGGCGGCCAGATATGCCGCACTAATCCCACCCAATCCTCCAACTCCAACGACCAGAACCCGGGCGCCTTTGAGTCTCTCCTTATCCCAACTGTCAACCAGGAGTTGACGTTGGTACCTCTCAATTTCAGATTTCGATAAGGGCATGGGATGACATTCTTAACCGCCGGAAACGGGCGGTTGGAGAGTAATTGTCTGGCCATTGGATGGCTTATATGATAAGTCCTTCATTTTGCCATCGACATGAATAAGCGCGACAAAGGAGGGATCAAGAGAGATACCCTTGAGAATTTCGCCGATTGTTTTCTCGCCGTCAGTCTCGACCTTACGAGTGTAGTGATCGATATCAGGCTTAATCATTGCGCGAAGCTGGCCTCCGGCTTTAATGAAGATTATCATTATTTATTCCATTGGAAAAGTGCGTTATCTCGGTCGAATCATCTTGCCGGCGTAGCCATCCCGCCGCATTATATTAAAACGCCTTTGGTTTATATCGTTCGCCGCGGACAGCCGGAATGCCATTTGGAAGCGGTTTTCCCAAGAGTCCGATCTTTTCGATATTATCCGCCGCAAAATCGAGCTTCAAATCATGTAACACCTCGCGGCTGGGGTTGCCGTTATTATCCCACCCACGGCAGGCGTAATATTCATCGAGCATCGTCTCGATTTGCTCTTTGCTCAGCCCCTTGCCGGCGCCGGGGCCGGTCGGGATCTTGTCCTCCCAGGACCGCGCCGGCGGGTAATCGAACGTACGGCCGT
>JAPLUS010000141.1 GCA_026397495.1 Candidatus Zixiibacteriota bacterium
ATGGTGTCATTTTAGCGGGTGGAAAGGGAGAGAGGTTTTGGCCGCTTTCCCGCTCCCGGTGCCCCAAACAGCTTCTGAAATTAATTTCAGCAAAGACGATGCTTCAGGAAACCATCGACCGTGTTCTTTCACTGATACCGATGGAAAGAATCCTGGTGGTCACCTCTGAGAATATTGTAAAGCCGATTTTAAAGGAGATTCCTGCTCTTAAAGCTGAAAATATCCTGGCTGAACCCCGGGGCAGGAATACCTGCCTGGCCATCGGCTTAGCCGCTGAACACTTGAAACGGATTGATCCAAAGGCGGTAATGGTGGTTCTCTCCGCCGATCATATTATTCGCCCGGCGGAGAAATTGGTAAATATTATACAGGTCGGAGCAGAAATAGCTTCTCAGGAAGATCGTTTGATCACGGTTGGCATTGAGCCAACCCGTGCCGAAACAAGCTATGGCTATATTAAACTCTCACGGCTATACAGAAATACAGCCGGTTTTTCTGTGTATGAAGTTGATTCTTTTACGGAAAAACCTAAGGCTATGGTTGCTCAGCAGTATTATTTTGGGCGGCAGCATCTTTGGAATTCCGGTATGTTTATCTGGTCGATTGATGCCATTCTTAAGGCTATCGATCAATGTCAGCCGGAGATGGGTCAACATCTAAGTGAATATGCCGCGAGTATCGGTTCGGCGTCTGAAACCAAGATGCGTAACGAGCTTTATGATAAATGTTCTCCAATTTCAATAGATTTTGCCGTCCTTGAAAACGCTGATAATGTTTTGACCATTAAAGCTGATATTCTCTGGGATGATATTGGCAGTTGGAATGCCCTGGAGAGATATAAAGAGAAGGATCAGGAAAATAATGTGATTATAGGCCAGGCGAGGGTGGCCGATTCCTATGAAACCACCATCTACAATAAGGGTGACGGCATCATTGTCGCGCTCGGCGTTTCTGACCTGGTTATAGTTAAAGCCGATGATGTTGTTTTGGTGGCTCATAAGACCAAGACTGATGATGTTAAGAAAATTCTGTCGGAATTTGCGGACGACGAATCCCTTAAGAAATATACTTAAAAAGGCTATGAAACGGTTTTATCTTATTCTTTTCCCAATTTTAATTCTTGCCGGCTGTATTGGTGGCCACAGGCGCGCCGACGAAGGGGAATCAGATAAAAATAGCGCCGCTTCTTTTGCCTATAATCCGCTGGAGATGGCCGAAGATACGGTAATAATACCGGTGAAATATCCGATCAATGTTAACTCATCATATAGGGAATCGCCCCGAAAGGGCGAACCTTCCGACTCCGCCGCCATATCTAAATCCAAAGCAGACAGATATCGAATACAAA
The DNA here is from genome assembly GCA_026397495.1 of Candidatus Zixiibacteriota bacterium. GTDB lineage: Bacteria > Zixibacteria > MSB-5A5 > GN15 > PGXB01 > JAPLUS01. Next base: position 1,349 of record JAPLUS010000141.1, read on the forward strand.
TTTTTACTTCCCGAGTGTATGGTCAAGCATTAAAGGAGTCAAATACTGCCTCGCAAGTGTTCGACCAGAAGGTCTGGATGGATTATGAGGTGCCATATTATAAGGTAAGGATTGGTGATTTTTCCAGTCAATCGAAGGCGGAAGAATACCTTCCCGTGGTAAGAAATGCCGGTTACGGATCGGCCTGGATAGTTCGAGTTAGTACAAATATACAGACGCTCGATACCAATCCGAGGGGGGAGCCCAATTCTCCGGAGGATTCATCTAATATTCCCAGTTCTGTCATGGAACCCGCTCATGATAAATCCTCTTATCCTGGCCATTGATCAGTTTCGGCCTGAAGAAAAGGCTATGAGTATGGCCACACAGGTACTGGAAACCGGCGGAATTTTGGTGGCGCCCACAGAAACGAGATATGGTCTTATGACTCGAATAGATAATATCGATACCGTAGAACGATTGTTTGCGCTAAAAAAAAGGGAGAAATACCTGCCGACGGCGATATTTGTCCGCTCTCATGATGAAATTGAGGATTTTGGCTTTGGGAATCCCATTTCACGGAAATTGGCGAAGCGGTTTTTACCGGGCCCAATGACGCTCATCCTCAGAACAAAAAAATTATATCCACCGCCAATTGTGGTGGATGGCAAAATTGGAATTCGTTATTCCTCAGCGGCAATCGTGAAAGGCCTTCTCAAGAGAGTCAGTTCAAATTTAACGGCCACCAGCGCCAACCTGTCGGGGAAGGAATCACCGAAAACAATATCGGAAATTGCCTCCCTCTTCAAAACGGAGGTCGCTCTTTATCTTGATGCCGGACCGCTGGCAGCGGCACCTTCGACGGTAGTCGACTGCTCTGCTGATGGTTTTGTTATCCGACGCCATGGTGCGATTTCGGAGGAAGAGATAAAAGAGAATCTGGATGGATAATAATGGCTGAAACCTTCAAAATAATGTTTGTCTGTACCGGCAACACCTGCCGCTCGCCGATGGCCGAAGGAAGTTTGAGAAAGCTTCTGGAAAACCGAAATATCAAAGGTATTGATATTTTTTCCTCGGGGACTGCCGCCGCGTCGGGATTCCCGGCTACCATTTATGCGATTGAGGCCTGTCGTATTTGGGAGGCCGATATTACCGGACATCGCTCCCGTCCTCTGACACCGGAATTAATTGAACAGGCCGATCTGATTATCACTATGACTTCGTCGCATTACTACGAAGTGATAAGATTAGTACCGGAGGCAAGGGATAAAACCTTTCTGATTAAAGACTATCCTGAGCCGGGGTGTGGAGGGGAAGGGATTGCCGATCCTATCGGGGGTTCACTCGATATGTATAATCAGACTTTTTTGGAGATTGGCGAGGAGCTTGGCCGTATCCTTCCTTATATCATTGAAGCCGCCGAAAGGAGAAAAGGAATATAATCTTATTATGATCAAAAAATTTATAGTGGCAGCGGCCTTAATAACCGGCCTAATTTTATCAGCCCATTTTCTGCATTTAGCCTTTACCTCGGCCTCGGCACAGACGGCGCAGGATGATTCTTCTATGGTCAAAGAGGCAGATCGCAGTATTGATAATGTTGCCTTTGGTCCGGGGGAAAAATTGAATTATGATATCGGATATGGGTTCATTAATGCCGGATCAGCCACATTGGAAGTAACCGATCTGATTGAATATAATAACCGCCCCTGCTTTCTGATTCAATCGACAGCCAATTCCAACAAGTTCTTTTCTTCCTTTTATCGGGTTGAAGACAGGGTAAAATCCATTATAGATGCCGCCGGACTTTATTCCTGGAAATTTGAGAAGTATTTAAGTGAGGGAAATTATAAGGCGCAGACAGCTTACGGTTTTGATCAATCAAACCATAGTGTCTTTTTTGGTCGCGATACCCTTCCGGTCGCTCCTTTTGTTCAAGATGCCCTTTCCATTTTGTACTATATTCGTACCCAGAATCTGAAAGTCGGGCAATCCGTATATGTTGATAATTTCACTGATGGCCAATCTTATAAAATGGAGATTAGAGTCCACCGCAAGGAATTAGTGAAAGTAAAAGCAGGGAGATTCGACTGTATTGTGGTCGAACCGCTCCTGCTGACATCAGGTATCTTCAAACATGAGGGTAAACTCACGGTTTGGTTAACTGATGACCGGCTTAAATTGCCGGTTCTCATGAAATCCAAAGTTTTGGTAGGTTCTATTACGGCCGAACTGACCAATTATAGGCTTGGAGAGATTTTATAATATGAGCCGATTCAAACAGGCGGATTTAAGCAAGGTTAAGACAGTCTCTTTACGAAGACGAAGGAGTAAGGCCGAAGTATCTGCGTTGGGTAAGAGTTTTGAATATGACGGCGCTCGGGAATTTCTTGATTCTTTACCCCGCTTTCTAAAAGCTGCCGAGTTGATAGAGTTTATAAATAGAATTGCCGCTGCCCGCCGCAGGGGATTTCCTTTCCATATTATGATGGGAGCTCATGTCATCAAAGTAGGTCTTTCACCAATTATAATAGATCTGATTCAAAATGGAATTGTTACCGGCCTTTCCTTAAATTCGGCCGGCCTTATACATGATTTGGAGTTGGCTTTTGTCGGCCGGACATCCGAGGAGGTGGCCGCCGGTCTTAAATCAGGCGACTTCGGGATGGCCAAAGAAACGGGAGAATTATTCTCGGCTGTGATTGAATTGGCCGAGAAGGAGTCACTCGGTTTGGGTGAAGCAGCCGGTCATTTTATTAACCGGCGCAAGGCCAAATATAGAGATTATTCTGTTTTGGCCGCGGCGGATAAGAACGGCATTCCGGCAACGGTGCATATTGTCATAGGGACCGATATTGTCAGCCAGCAACCGGCTTTTAAGGCCGGTCTGGCAGCGGAAGCATCATACCGTGATTTCAAAATTCTTTCCCATCTTCTGATTAATGCCGACCGCGGCGGGGTAATTGCCAATATTGGTTCCGCCGTTGTTTTGCCTGAAGTATTTTTAAAGGCCTTGACGGTCGCCCGTAATTTGAATAAGCATAAGTGCAATATCACGACCGCCAATTTTGATATGATTGCCCACTATCGTCCCCTGACGAATGTTGTCCAGCGTCCCACTTATGCCGGCGGTAGAGGTTTCAATTTCATCGGACATCACGAAATAATGGGTCCTCTCTTGGCGTGGGGATTAAAGTCATTGGTTACTAATATTAAGTAAGTCTATGGAGTTCTTTCAATGATTAGACTGGTTGAATGTGTTCCCAATTTTTCTGAGGGAAGAAGAAAAGAAGTTTTGGATCAAATCATTGGTGAAATTATGTCGATCCCATCGGTCGTTCTTCTTGATCGTGAAATGGATGCCGATCATAATCGGGCCGTCGTTACCTTTGTCTGCCCGCCTGAAGATGCGGTTGAAGCCTGTTTCAGGGGAATAAAGAAGGCCGCGGAAATTATCGATATGAGAACCCACAAAGGGGAACACCCCCGAATGGGAGCAACCGACGTTTGCCCCTTCATTCCTCTGGCTGACTTCACGGAGGCCGAAGCGGTTGAGTTGGTGCATCAATTAGGGAAAAGGGTAGGCCAAGAGCTGCAGATTCCCATTTATCTTTATGAATTGGCGGCGACTCGTCCGGATCGCCAAAATCTGGCTGATGTTCGTAAGGGGGAATATGAAGAAATTCGCGATGAGATTGAAAATAATCCCGACCGTAAGCCGGACTATGGCCCAAGCAAGATGAATCTCAAGGCGGGGGCTACCGCTATCGGTGTCAGATTCCCGCTGGTGGCCTTTAATGCCTATCTGGATACCGACAAAGTCTCAATTGCCCGCAAGATTGCCAATGCGATTCGCTTTGCCAAAGGAGGGTATAGATTTGTCAAGGCCATGGGTTTCTCTATAAAGGAGCGGAATCAAGCTCAGATTTCAATGAATCTGGTCAACTATACCCAAACACCGATTTTCAGGGTTTTTGAGACCATTAAATCGGAAGCGGCGCGATACGGAGTCAATATTACTTCGTCGGAAATCATCGGACTGGTACCCCAGCAAGCATTGCTGGATGCAGCTGAGTTTTATCTTCGTCTGGAGAATTTTTCGGCCAATCAGGTTTTAGAAGAAAAAATGCGACGGGTCGGAGTCAGTGGACAGGCCGCGGCCAATTTTTATGACGAGGTGGCATCAAAGTCCCCCACTCCGGGCGGTGGTTCCGTGGCCGCTTCGGCAGGCGTTCTGGGGGCGGCTCTGGATTCAATGGTTTGCCGCCTGACCGTAGGCAAGAAAAAATATGCTGAGGTTGAGAAAGATCTGATAATTGTCCGCGATAAATCTGAAGCTCTTCGCGCTCAATTAACCGACATGATTAAGAAGGATGGAGAAGCGTTTGATAGAGTTATGACGGCGCGTAGACTTCCCAAAGATACGGAAGAAGAAATCGGAAAGAGGGTTCGGGAAATCATTACCGCCACCAAGGGAGCGGCTCTGGTTCCACTGGAGACAGCCCGTCTGGCGTTGGGGGTTCTTGAGCTGACCAGGGAGGTGGCGCAGAAAGGAAATGTCAATTCCATTTCCGATGCTGGAGTGGCGGCCTTGATGGCGAAAGCCGCCATCGAAGGGGCTATATATAACGTAAAAATAAATATAGGATCGCTTGAGGATAAAGAATTTGTTGACCGATTGCGGGGTGAAATAGCCGAGCTTCAAAAGAAAAGCTCTTCCTTAGCTGATGAAATCAGGGGGATTGTAGAAAGCAAAATCTAAATGCCGGGCCGCATTGATCTGCATATTCACACCTGCTATTCCGATGGACTTTCATCCCCAAAAGAGATAGTGGAAATCGTTCGCCGCAAGAGGCTCTGTGCCTTCTCGATATGTGATCACGACACCTTGCATGGCTATTGGGAGACAAAGAAAATTCTTATCGAGGGCGATCCGGAATTGGTGCCGGGAGTTGAATTGTCAGTCGGAAGGGATTTTGAGGATATTCATATATTGGGTTACTATTTCAACCCGGAATCATCCCCTCTTAGCGAAGCCCTTGAAGATTTTCGCGGCCGCCGTAATAGGCGGGGTCAGGAAATGTTATCGCGATTGAAGAAGGTCGGGATTGACATTACTCTTGAGGCCGTTAAGAAAATAGCCGGTGAATCGGCCATTGGCCGGCCGCATATTGCCGATGCCATGCTGAAAGCGGGCGCTATAAAAAATTATGAAACCGCATTCATACGATATATCGGCCATGATTGTCCGGCTTATGTGCCAAAAGAGAATCTAACTCCCGTTGAGGCCTTTAATTTGATCCATAAGGCCGGCGGTCTGGCTTTTCTGGCGCATCCCGGTATCGGTAATGTTGCTGCTCATATCAATGAATTTTTGGAATTGGGTCTTGATGGTATAGAAATTTATCACCCCAGACATGGTAGCCGACTCCGGCGGGAATTCTCAAACATCGTTATCAATCACGCCATTTTAGGAAGTGGCGGTTCTGATTATCATGGCCGCGAGGGACGATACAGTATGATCGGTTCTCAATCGGTGCCTGATGAATATTTAACGGCCCTTAAAGGGCGGCTAAAAAGATAGGGACCCGGATTGAAACGATTGTTTTTTTTATGGATTATTCTGTTGACCCTGCTGCCGGTGATAGCAAAAGCCGAAACGGCATCGGAACAATATCAAAGGGATTTGGTTGACCGGCTGATGTACCTGCGCGGGCAAGGAGCCAGGCCGCTGTCATTACAGGAGGCCGGAGAGACTCCTCACTGCGGTACCACGCTTATGTTTGAGGCCTCACTCAATTATCGCTATCTGAGTGATCCCTACCGGTCATTGGCCCGCCAGCTTTTTGGGCGCCCACCTTTGCCGGATTCCTCTGTTTCCCCCCGAAATCATTTCCGCATCCATTATACCACAACCGGTCCTGATTCCGTCTATCAGCCGCATGTAGATTTGGGCGACGGTCGGGGAGGCGGTCCCAATGGAATTCCCGATTATATAGATAGTGTCGCTCTGATTGCCGATTCGGTCTATGTTTTTGAAGTTGAACATCTTGGATATATGGCGCCTCCTTCCGATGAATTTTATCCGGCCGGAGGAGATTCCCTCTATGATATCTATGTTGTTAATTTGGGGGGCGGTTATTATGGGGCAACCACAAGAGATGAGGCCATTGACGGCGATCCGCAACGGTGGACGTCCTTTATTGAACTTGAAAATGATTTTAGTGAACT
>JAPLUS010000326.1 GCA_026397495.1 Candidatus Zixiibacteriota bacterium
TGGAGCTTCCAATCTTTCTTTGATTCGATTATAATGATGGGTGGATTCTTTTAAGACATTCCCAATAGCTCCCTTCAGATTGGCGGTACTATCAAGAACCCAAATGGATTCTTTCGGTATGAAATCAAATAAAATTCCTGACTCAATACCAAAGGAAACCGCTAACCATTCCAGGCCGGGGAGTTCGGGGTCGCTCAAATAGCGGGCGCGGATTAAGTCCGCATCCGGCGCTGGAAGTTTCTCAATATATTGTTCAATTGTCTGCTGAGTTATGGGGATTTCTCGCCGGGGAAGCATGACTACTTCCGTAAGCCGCTCCATTGTCCGCTGCGTGGCAACATCAAATTGCCGGATAGTATCTATTGTGTCGCCCAAAAATTCCACTCTGACCGGATAATCGAAACCGGGGGAGAAGAAATCGATTAATCCGCCGCGCAAGGCAAAATCGCCGACCTCTTCCACCAGTGAGACCCTTTGAAACCCTATCTTAATCAGCTTCTCACATAGAAAGCCGATATCGATTTCTTCTCCGATCCTAAGGTGTAATCTTTCTTTTTCAAAAGCATTGAGGGACATGGTCGGTTCTATGATGGCCTCTATTGGAGCGACTACAATTTTCACATCGTTCATGAGCAGTTTGGAAAGAGTGGCCAATCTCTGTCCGGTAATCTCCGCCGACGGGGAACGAAATTCATAGGGGGGAGTCATTCGGGAAGGAAAATGAGCCACCTCCTTTTCATTCATCAGAAAATTCAGATCATCATAAAGATTGTTGGCCTCATCCGTTTCAGCGACAATGACAATAATCGGCTGCGTTACCATATTGGCCAAATTGGCCAGAAGAATCGCCGGCGATGACCCGGCCAATCCGGTGGTGAAAATTTCCGAATTCTGTCCGGAATTGATTGTCTGCATCAATTTCTTGAAAGGGCGTGAATCTCGAAATTGGGAAATAACTCTTTCCAGATAAACTGCTTTTACTCCGGCTGTGGTTTTCATAATGAAAATTATTCGCTCCAAGCACAAAAGCCCCACTCGCCGCAGCGGGAGGGGTATTTATATTTTAGTATCGGAATGAAATTTAATAAATTAAACCATTTTAGACAACAGCTTTATTCAGGCCAGATCATGGAACTGGACCATTCTTTATTATGAATTGTATCTCCTCTTGACTTCAGGGCTATTTTATCGTTTCGTTGGGAGAATGATTTGGCATGAATGACCTATGAAATTTTTTGGAGAGTGAAGGAGGATCTTTATGTTCCAGAACTGCACGATTGCGTGTATTATTTGGTCACTGTTGTTTGGAATAATACCCGGGTTGATAATCGGGTGGAAATATAAGCGTCCCCGAAGCCTACTGGCATTTGGCTCGATTGTGCTTTTGTTCCTTTTAGATATTTTGGGCATAGTAAGAGTAGGAGGACCGGAGTGTTATGTTGTAGATATTAGCTGTGGCTCTTTCATAGTCCGTTGCGAGCCGGTTATATTATTATTGACAGGTACTCTTATTATTTGTTTCTTAATTAATTATATCATACGTTCCCGAGTGGGCCGAACCAAAACCGAATAGGTTAAAGAGATCGAAACTTCCCGCCCCGATAGGTTTCGACATGAAAGATAAGGTAGAACAGTGGACGAG
>JAPLUS010000191.1 GCA_026397495.1 Candidatus Zixiibacteriota bacterium
AGCCATATTTGAGAATGAACTCGTCCGTCATTCGGCGTGCTTCTTCATCGGTATATTGGACCGGCGGCGACTTCATAAAGTAAGATGATGGGGCTTTGACGGCTCCGGAAAGTCCATTGTCTATGGCCAGCTTACAACAACGAACAGCATCAATCACAACACCGGCTGAGTTTGGCGAATCCCATACCTCGAGTTTCAATTCAACATTCAGAGGGACATTGCCAAAAGTAGTCCCCTCCATTCGGATATAGGCCCATTTCCTATCCAAAAGCCAAGCGACATAATCGGAGGGACCAATATGGACATTATTCTTCCCAATTTCATAGTCCAGCTGGCTGGTAACAGCATTGGTTTTGGAAATCTTTTTCGATTCCAGACGGGACCGTTCCAGCATATTGAGAAAATCGGTATTGCCGCCGATATTCAACTGGCTGGTTCTATCCAGTCGGACGCCACGGTCGCGAAACAGGCGGGTCAGGACGCGGTGGACGATGGTTGCCCCAACCTGCGATTTGATGTCATCGCCTATGACCGGCAATCCTTTTTCAATAAAGCGCCCTTGCCAGTAAGGCTCTCGCCCGATGAAAACCGGGATACAATTAATAAAGCCGCATCCGGCCTCCAGTATCTGCTCCACATACCATTTGGTGGCCTCCTCGGAACCGACCGGAAGATAATTCACGACGACATCGGTCTTTGTATCCTTTAATAATTTTACAATGTCAACCGTATCGCCGGGAGCTTTTTCAATTATTTCGGAAAGATATTTCCCCAAACCGTCATGGGTCATTCCCCGCTGGACAATAATGCCCGATTTGGGGACACTGCAGAATTTGTAGGTATTGTTGGGCTTAGTATAGATGGCTTCCGAAAGATCTTTGCCGACTTTGTTCTTATCGATATCAATGGCGGCGGAAAATTCTATGTCATTGATATGATATCCTCCCAGATTGGCATGCATGATACCGGGAATAGATTCATTCTCACGGGCCTTTTTATAGAATTCAACTCCCTGCACAAACGACGAGGCGCAATTGCCGACCCCGATAATAGCTACTCTGACTTTTCCCATATTATAAACTCCCTTTCTATTCTATAACTTTTAGTATAGCAAATTCTTCGTCACAGTCAAGAAAAGTATTGACTTGATATATAATTATGGTATATAAATAATGTCTAAGAAGTCATACTATATGTAATATAATACTATGGATGAAAATGTAATTGTAGCTCTGGAAAAGAGGGGCGTGGTCAGCGCCACCTTTAGAAAACTGGAGCCGGTCAAAAAAAAGACCATCTACAAGGTGGTTTTGGCGGCCTTTGCGGAAGATATTTTCGAAAGCGTCTCGCTGGAGAAAGTTGCCTTAGCAGCCGGGATTTCCAAAGGTTCCCTCATTCAATATTTTATGCATAAGGGGAATCTTCTTGAATTCGCGGGTGGAATCTTTCTGGATGACTACCGGCGGCACTGGGATAACTACTTTATGACGGAGTATGCCGTTAGAGCCAAAGATAGGATAGCCAATTTTATGGCCGCCCATTTGGATTATTGGGATAATGCCAAGACAGAATTTAAATTTTTTATGAAAATCCATTATGAAAACAGTGCTGATCTGACCAAGGGTATTCGAAATGAATTTTTAAAATTGCGCAGTGGCTATTTTTCCCAAATTATAGGGCGCGGTATGGAAACCGGCGAAATCCGCCGCGATATGGAAACGGAATTTATTTCCCTTCTCATCCTCGCTTCGCTAAAAAATCTGGAGCAGATTTATGCGGCGGCTCTGCAGACGCCCAAGACAAAAGTTGATTTAAAGGATCTGGCTGCGAAAACCGTAATGATTCTCTTTGATGGAATCGGGGGATAAGTTTTTCGCAAAATGCCGGGTGCACTATTTACGCCTTCAGATGATGCCCAAGTTGTCATTCTGGCGAAAGTCTCATGACCCGACGTTTGGTGGGCCAGAATCCAGTTTTTTTTGTGCGCGGCCCCGCACCCGCGGGGCCCGAGGACATTGTAGTAAAGGTAGGGCGGAACCCCAGACGAAGTCTTGCGGTTCCGCCGATTAAAGTTCGTTACCGAAATTGTGAAGAAGTACACCACGGTGGGCTTTCGACATTTTTATTTTTCAGCAGTTGTAGGTCAGCGACCCTTTAGGGTGTACAGTATCATAAGATACTTTACAGGTTGTGTCAGGACATCCTTTACAGTTTTATGGTATGTTATCTCGTGAGAGGAGGAGAGAAACATGCCATTCAGAGGGCGAAGTGTTATG
>JAPLUS010000345.1 GCA_026397495.1 Candidatus Zixiibacteriota bacterium
GCTTTTTTTGCATATTCCTCGGCCGTTATATATCGACCCTGATGCGGTAAACTGAAGACCATTAGCCGGTAATAATCAAGTTTGTCGTTCAGATTCTCTAAGGAAGATTCCGCAACTTTATTTTCCAAAAGATCGACGACACTGCCGTAGGCTTGGCGATTGTAGTAACGGTGGGCTTCCCTTAAAATAAGATCAACATCTCCCCCTCCCCCCATTGGATTTGAAGTTATGGAATTTCGAGCCTTCTTACGCGGCGTTTTGGAAGATTCTCTAGGCCGCGTTTTTGTCTTCTTAGAAGGCATAGAATTTTTAGATTGTTACAAGCGATTCGGCTGGTTCTTCAACTATCGTCGTTTTCGCCGCTTGGTCTTTTTCAGGAAGAAGATAATATCTGACATCATATTCTGAATTGACTAAAATCAGCTGTTTGGCTAATCTTGTCTCAACATTAATTAAGATCGGCCCCTGCATATTAGCGCTTATTCGTTGCGGGTCCGACGGGATAGTGACAATAACATATGTCTCAACAGCTTTGACATCGGCTATCCGAAGTTCCTCGATTTCTTTAGGATTAACTTCAATATGGTAATTAGGGCAGAAAAATAAAGGATTGACAATAATAAAAGCAATCGCCGGATCATCTACCGCTTGATACCAGAGAAACGGCTCGCTTTCCTCACGTTCGATAATGCAATATCGTTTCAGGTGTTCAAAGCCAAGTATCGGTTTGGGCATTTCTATTATTTTGTCTTCGGGTAACTCGAACTCACCAAATCTTAATGTTGAAATTCTCATCTGTCTATCCCTTTTTATTTAAGTCATTAGTTCAAAAAATCAAGCAGTGATGGCTGAATAATTTTGGAAGCGGCAATCAGCGCCGATCTGTAACTGTTTTCCTGCGCCGCAAGGTCGGTCACCAATTTTGTTATATCGGCATCTTCCACTTCGCTTAATAACTTGGTAAAATTATAATTCAGGTCAGTTAATCGCGAATCGGTTGTCTCCAATCTTTTTACTTTGGCGCCCACTGACGCTCGCTGGTTAAGGAGTTCCTGCATTCCCAAATCCAGATTCCCCACTATTTGTCCCGTTACCCCCTGATCGTTTTCCCTGAGGGCCTTGACAAGAATCATCAGGGAACCAATCAGATCGGAAGAGCCGTAGATGCCCAAATTATGGGCGGTTTTCCCGCCGCCGACTTCCTCTATCATGAAAGAACTATTATTGGAATTCGGGACTACTTGAATCCCGGTTTGAGCCGAGTTGAGGGAAGCGGTAATATCCAGCCCGCAATTATTGAAGGCATCGATTAAATCGCCGACAGTAGTATAAGCGGAATTGCCAAGATCAAGGTAGGCCACCTGTCGCCCCATAGAAATTTTAATCTGTCCCAAATCAAACCCATGCCCATTATTCAAAAGAGACAAAGAGGTCGTGTCTAATATCCGGGGCGATAATGCCGTCCCCCCCATATCGCCGGAGAAATGCCCCACCAACCCCAGATCCGTAACCGTAGTCTGCCCCGCAGCCGCCTCGCTGACAGTGAAATCAAGTTTGGGATTCAACTCATGTCCGGATAAAACCGGGGCGATATAACCAACCAATCCCAGATCGCTGGCCGTAGAACTATTTGGCGAAGATTCGTCAATTTTTAATCCCAGAGTTACCATATTTGAGTCAGTTATATTTATACCTGTATTAGTGGCATTGATTGTGGCCGTAACATTATTAACGCTACTGGCGGTTAGGGCATCATTAATCTTAGTTATGACATCCCCTATATTGGCGGCGCCGGTAAGATCTACCTCAACACTAGTGCTATCATCATTATTGTGAATCTGTATTTTGCCGACCGACAGGTCAACACCATGACCGGAATTAAGATTCGAAAGAAGAGTAACCGCCGAAATTTGCCCGGTGCTGCCGGTAGTCCATTTGAGATTATTTCCATCGGCTCCATAGCCGGCCGAAAAATTGGTTATTCCCCCTGTAGTTAATTGATCATTGATAGAATTGATGGCCTCGGCCACCGTAGTGGCCGCATTAATATTAACAGCAACATTTATATCAAGGTTATTGTCTTTAACGACAAAAGTGCCCGGGGGAGTGCCCGAGGTTAAGTCAACGCCGGCGCCAAGGTTCAAGTCGGATAAGAGTGTATCGCCGGAGATACCAGTCTCCAATTTGCCGTCCTCGCCCAAAACTCCCAGTTGCTTAAAAAGAACATCCGCTCCGACAATATTGGTGTTGACTTTGGTTGCGGTTTCTATTTCCAGCTCGATATTTCCGGTGTCACCCAAATAATCAACTCCCGAAGCGGATTCTACAAACGGTTTGGTCTTGGTTTTAAAACCGGAAAAGATATATCGTCCTCCAACCTGCGAATTGGCGCTGGCGATAATCTGGTCCAGAAGCGATTGCACTTCCGCAGCCGCCCCGCTGCGAGCGGTAGCGTCATAAGTACCATTGGAAAGGGTGAGGGCTACTTCATATGCGGAAGATGCCATATTGTTCATATAGCCAAGTATATTATCATAGCTCGAAAGAAGATTTGTTCCGCTGGCAATATTCTTCTTATACTGCTCAATTTCAGTCAATACTTTTCGATATCCCAAATCCTTCTGGGTGCCGATGGGATCATCGGAGGGCTGGTTAATTCTTCTCCCCGATGACATCATCGTCTGCAACCGCATAAAGCGGTCAAGGGAACGACTCAGGCTAAAAGTAACCTGGTCATTAATCATCTTACTTGTTACACGCATATTTTCTCACTCTTCATAATAGACAAAATCTCTATCACAGCCATCATGGAATAGCTTTTGCAGCAGGGAAGATTTCTTCTGTGCCTTCTCATCCGACCCATTCTCTGTGGACTCATCCTTTTGACGGCCGGCCGGATTTCCCGGTCTCTT
>JAPLUS010000256.1 GCA_026397495.1 Candidatus Zixiibacteriota bacterium
TAAGCTCTTCATTGGTTTTAGGTTGATACAGGTTAAAGACATCGTAACCCAAATTATCAAAGTTCTGCACGATATGTTCTGGGAGAGCTTCTCGGTCATCTTCGAAGATCAACTTGCCGCGCTCATCTTTGCGCTTGGTCTGGTTTTTCTTGACGGAGTATTCGGTGTTTTTGTCGCCCTTTTCGCCGACGCGGATAAAGTCAAACCATACACCAGAATCATCATCTAATGACAGGAGTGAGGTCGGGTCCTGCGAGTAATCTTTGATGTACTGATTCATCTCAGCGCGCAGTGCGTCATGGGCAGTCTTTTTGATTTCCAGGATGCCGACTTCGCCCGCCTTGTTACACGCGTTATAGAAGAACCCAGCTTTAGGACGAAGCTCCCACACCAACTTATTAAGGTCAGCCAGTTTCTCGCGGATAACGTCTTCTGTCATCCCGCGCTCGGTCATAACCGCTTTAGCCGCCTCAATTTTCTTCGCGAGGAGAGTGAGGTATGTGGAGATGGGATCTGATGAACCCTTTTCAAACGGCGGGAGAGCGTACGGCTTGCGGCGACCAGTCTGGACGTCTGTCATCCAAACGATCGACCAGCGCTTATAGGGATAATTGTTGTGAACAGTCTCGTCACCAAATGGCGGGAGAATTCGATAAATGTTATGTCCGGGTTGGATTGCGTGGCGCTTGAATTCGCGGCGAGCTTTGAGAGAATCTAGGTTTAATTTGATCTGAGCCATGGTGGTCTCCCTTTTTACTGCCTATTTAGGCATAGCGTTGATAACCGCCGATATTGGCGTATGTATATTATACCAGATTTTCGGATTCATCGGTCTTTTTAGGGCTGCCAAAGTGGCCTTTGTTAGACTTCTTTTCTTTGCGTCCCATATAGACGTCAACATCTTTTTCGTCAATCATATCGACGCCATTGGCCGCAAAAGCGCCCGTATTGGTGTGATCACCTACAAAATAGATCAACTGTGTGCCGAACGGTCGATGCTTGATCTGATAGTCAATAAAAGAATCAAAGAACTTGGGATAACAGCGCGAGAAAATTTTCTTGACTACGGGGGCAATATCTGCAGCCGACGAGAATGGAATGCCCTTATAGTCGTTCAATACGAAGATACCGGATCCAGGAAAATTGACTTCGTACTTATGGCCGATAAAATTGATCAAGTCGTGCAAAATAGTGGTCGTTGTCAATCCTTGGATCGGTAATTTTTGCCGACAACCAGTCACTTCAGCTACAAAATCGGGCATCGCAATTACGTGTTCGCCCTTGCCCAGCGCTGCCGGCGGCGCCTTCACACAAACATACTTGGTCATATTAGATCCCTTTCATGGAATGAATTTCTGAGACCGTTATACTGATAGGTGTTTTATATCCAGCCCGTAAGGTGCCTTGAACATAGACTAAACTATCTTTTAGGAAGCGCGGGGGTAAGATCTGGTCCCACATAGTGCCCTCTACGTTCATCATGCCGTCTGACAGGCTAAGCTTCAGCATATCCCATTTCCGACCTTTCTTTGAAACTCCCGATTTGTGCTCAGAACCGCCATAAAGTAGCACAAAACCGAACTGGCGATCGTCTGCGGCGCCTTTTTCCAATAATCCGGCTCCTATATCCAATCCTCGTAGCACGGGAATGCCGCCGATGCGTAGAGGTATGGCCTTATTTCCCGTCAAAATCAATCCCGGCCATTGCTTTTGGATCTCGGCGACAACCTCTGGAGAATCGAGGACTGATCTATTAAATACCTCGTTGGCTGCCCGTTCTTGGAGAAACAACTCGAGAGGATTGATCTGCCACAGTTCGGGTTCAAATGGCTTGCACTTTCTTAGTGCTACATATCTATCCAAAAGCTCTTTGCGCGCTTCTAGATAGGGCTTGCTAAGATCCATGAGACAGTCTAACGCCCTGGCACGGGTTAGAGCAGCAAAATGTCCGGCGTTTACCTTCGTGTGAATAACGCGAGAGCAATAATCTTCTAATGATGAAAAGGGCCCCTTGATACACAGTTCGTTAATTGAGGCCGGGCCGACCCCCTTAATGGCCGATAGAGGGGCCACAATCTTGCTACCCACGATAGTAAAAGAGCTCGAAGTATTGGCCAGCGACGGCGGA
This sequence comes from Candidatus Zixiibacteriota bacterium, assembly GCA_026397495.1. GTDB lineage: Bacteria > Zixibacteria > MSB-5A5 > GN15 > PGXB01 > JAPLUS01. The sequence goes on from JAPLUS010000256.1 coordinate 2,129, forward strand.
GATAGAACGTCGCCTATGACTGTCACAAAATGGCGCAGCTTATCTTCTTTGTCAACGGTGTTGAGGGTAGCCATCCACCACTCTAGCGGATAATAATGTTTCAAATATAGGGTTATATAACCCAACTCAGAATATGCCATGCTATGAGACTTATTAAACGAATACCGG
>JAPLUS010000355.1 GCA_026397495.1 Candidatus Zixiibacteriota bacterium
TAACATTTTCTCCCCGGCAATCGCATAGAGAATCGCAAATACCAGGAGTACCGTCGGTGCGACAAGTAAATAGGTCATCAATCTTTTCTTGGTCTTGGGCAATAATTCCCGCCCTTTATCGATGATAAGCTGTATTCCCATTCCGGCCAGAAGTGATGCCGAGAAAAGAAAAAGAAACATTATAGTGCTGGGGGCCCGGAGAGATTTCACATTTGGTATTAGATAATAAAATATTTTGAAAATCGGGGTAGTTCCCCCCAGCGCATAAATAAAAGCAAAGAGGGCCAGACAGCCAAAAAATATGGCCTCCTTCTTACGATAGAAGAAAAGTCCGACAAGAGCCAGAAAAAGCGGAATGATGCCGGCATATTCAGAATTATCCTTAAAAGCATTCCGGCCCCAATAGTAGTTGTTCTCACCGCTACTGCTTCCGGAAAATTCAGGGACAACCAAGGAAACCGCTTCTTCCTGATGCATCGACCAGGAGATAGCCCATTCATAGCCCCGTTTGGTATCGACCCGCGGAGAATCATTAGTGGTATAGATATAACCCGGGTAGAATTGAACCGCCGAAATAAAAAGTCCGATTATGACGGCCCCGGCGAGCAAAAGGGATGGTTTGGCAATAGTAGCAACCGACCGTGAAACTCGATAAAGGTTTCCCAGCTTAAAGATACCGTAAAGGGCAATACCCCAGAGAGAATAATAGGCCAATTGAGCGTGCGGGCTAAGAATAATTATGCCGATGACCAGTCCCAATAAAGTAAAATTTAAAATTGGTTTTTTCTCAAAAGCTCGTTCCAGGAAAAGGATAGTTAAGGGAAATAGTGTCGTAACGAAGATTTTCCCGTCATGGCCGGGAGCAACCAGCGAAACCAGATGGCCGGAGAACATATAAGCCACAGCGGATAATGTGGCGGCCACTCGAGATAGTCGAAATTGACGGGCCGTGAAATACATAAAGATGCCGGACAGAAAGATATGCAGTACCAAAGTCCATCCCAGCATTCGGTAAAAATTACCAAAAAATTTAAGAATTGACAGGGGATAGAAGATATCACCATGGAAAGCATCGATGAAGGGAAGACCGCCAAATATATATGGATTCCAAGCCGGTACGGCTCCGTGCAATTGGACATACTCCACATAAAAATGACGAAAAAAGATGCCGGCATTAATCATATCCGATCCGTAGAGCATCTGATCGGAGAAAATAAATTCGCTAAATAATATCAGTACCCCCAGCAACATAACAAATAACAAAATGGGGAAATAATACCTAAAATTCTCCGGGTTCCAACGACCGCCAATTTCCCCTTGGGGGGGATTACCTGAGAATTTCTTTTTCTTCGTCAAACCGCATCTCCGGAATTTGAAATGATTATTATTTCAAAGTGGAAAGAGAAATAATATTTATCTATTTTTTAAGACTTTGTTCAATATTGTCCAATTTTTTCCTTATGGCTCCAAGTTCCTCTTTGAGAGCCGCTAGTCCCTCGGATAAAAACCCCAGAATAAAAAACCCCAGACCAACCCCGGCTAGAAGCATAACCAGATAAAGCAAGGGCCGGAATCCCTCATTGAGAATAAAACGGAAGTATAGGGCTACCAATCCGATCAAAAATCCCAGAGCGAAGAAAATTGAACCGCCCAGTCCAAAAAATATGAGTGGTTTCTTAAGGAGAGACAACTGAGCTTTAACCGCTATCATATCGAGAACTCCGATAGGGATCCGCCAGACCGAGAATTTTGATTTCCCCCAGCGTCTTTCATAAAGAGGGATTTTTACTTCCTCAATTTTGTGCCCCTTATCGACAGCCAGGACGACTAAATATCGATGCCAATCGCGCCGGAGAAAAATATCTTTAATGACGTCCGCCTTAAAGGCCTTAACCGAATTAAGATCGTGGACTTTCAATCTAAATATTCTTCGAGAAAGACTATTATAAATGCTGGAAACCAGCTTCTTTTTATACTTGCCCTGTTTCCAGCCGGTAACTAATTCAGCACCGCTATAAATCGGTGCCACCAAAGCCGGAATATCTTCCGGCAGATACTGTAAATCGGCAGGATAAAAAACAAAAATATCGCCGGAAGACAAAGAGAAGCCGGTCTGTAAGGCCTCGGTCAGACCAATATTGTATGGATGCCTTTTGTATTTGATATGAGGATGCTTTTGGGCCTCTTCAATAATCCTATCGTAAGTTCCATCGGTGGAACCATCATCGACAAAGATCAACTCATACTTATGTGCCGACTTCTGCATCATTTCAGCAAAAAGACGAGAGAATTCAGCAATATTTCCTTCTTCATTGAAAGCCGGAACAATAACTGAAATGATGTCATTCATCTTCATGGATCGTCCTTTCATTCAGCAAAACTCCTCTGTCGTCAGCCAATATAGCCGACACAGGATTTAAGTTTCTTGGCCAACCTTAACCCAACGCTGCCTTTTTTCCTAAAATCGGACTTCCCACTCGCCGTATATAGATCAATATAGAATTTACCCGGCTTATAGCGCAAGTGAAAATATGTCGCTGAAATCTCTGCTTATTGATCAAAAAATTCCTTTATTTTCCCCGATAGATAATCAATTTGCCGGTTGGTCAGCTCCGGATAAATAGGCAAGGATAATATTCTTTCTGCTAACCTCTCCGTAACAGGAAAATGACCGGGCTTATAGCCGGCATCCAAATACCCTTTTTGTTTATGGATTGGCACGGGATAATGGATAAGAGTCGAAATATCATTCTCGGTCAGAAAACTCTGCAACTGGTTGCGCCGGTCAGTCTCTATGACAAACAAATGATAAACCTGATAGAAATCTTTATATTCCGTCGGCAGTATTACCGGAGTCATTTTCAATTTTTCGCGGTAGCGGGACGCAACCCTATTACGCTCCTGATTCCAGCGGTCAAGGTATTTCAATTTTGCAGTCAATATCGCTCCGTGAATACCATCCATTCGGGCATTGTAGCCTATAATATCATGATCATATTTTTCCCCAGAACCGTGATTACGCAGTTTCCATATAGTTTTGGCCAATTTCAAGTCCGAGGTAACAACGGCGCCTCCCTCGCCATAAGCGCCAAGGTTTTTTCCGGGGTAAAACGAAAAAGCTCCGGCCAATCCAAATGACCCCGCCGGCCCACCCTTGAATTGAGCTCCGTGCGCCTGACAGGCGTCCTCGATAACAATTAGATTTGACTTTTTAGCGATGGCACTAACCCGTTCCATATCGACCATACAGCCATAGAGGTGTACCGGAATAATAGCTTTCGTTCTGGTGGTAAAAGCGCTTTCAATCTGATTGATATCGATATTTCTGGTAAGGGGATCAACGTCAACCAAGACCGGAGTGGCGCCGGTATGGATAATGGCGGCCGCCGTAGCGATGAAAGTATTGGCGGCAGTGATAACTTCATCGCCTTGGCCTATCCCCAAT
>JAPLUS010000432.1 GCA_026397495.1 Candidatus Zixiibacteriota bacterium
ATATTCAGCTTATTGTAAACCGTTTTCTGGGGCCTATATCACATTAGTCTCTTCCGAGACCGCCCCTTTTGCAAATCTATCCGGTGAAAGAGGGGTTGGGTCGATACTGGTATTTTTCCCGCAGATTAATTCAGCTGAGATTAATCCTGCTGCCGGTGCGTGCATCATACCGTGCCCTGAAAATCCGGCCGCGATGAACATCCCTTTTATTTCGTTGGCAAAGCCGATAATAGCCTGGTGATCGGGGGTAGTCTCATATAACCCGGCCCAACTCTTGGAAATCTCTGCCGTCTCGAGTTTCGGAACTCTCTCGAGCGCCTTATTTAAAATGGTATCGGTGTATTCAGGATCGACCGAAATATCAAATCCGGGCTTGACCGCTTTATCAGCCCAGCCGAGAAGCAATCCCGCTGATTCCTTATGAAAGTATAATCCCGCCTGGACATCAACCACCATCGGGAAGGTGGCTGGAATATAATCCAGTGGGCCGGTGGTAACAATCTGACGGCGGACAGGCTCTCCCGGCACTTTGGCTCCGGCCATCTGACCGATAATTCCGGCATAGGGACCGGCGGCATTGACCACCAGAGGCGTGCTTATTTCACCTTGGTTGGTGGTAACAGCGGTGATGGCGCCATTGCGGGTTTTCAATCCGATGGCCTCTGTTTCGACCGCAATTTCCACTCCGAGTTTTCGAGCGGCGCTAGCATACCCCTGAATGAGGTCACTGGGATCAGCCAAGCCATCCGCCTTGCAGAAGGTGGCTTTGATTATATCATCGGTTCTAACAGGTGGGGCGATTTTGCTTATTTCGGCCGGTTCAAGTAAGTCAACCTTGAGCCCTAAAGAGCGCTGAAGCTCTATGGCTTTGGTGAATTCGGCCAGCTCTCTTTCATTGGAGAGTAAAAACATATAGCCAACCTGATCAAAAACGATCGGATACCCGACTTCCTTTTCAAAATTAACCAGTATTTCTTCCGATTTCATCGACATTTCAATATTTACTTTGTTGGAAAATTGCGCCCTAACCCCGCCTGCACATTTGCCGGTCGAGCCGGCACCGAGGAAGAGTTCCTTTTCAATTACTAATATCTTACCGTACTTTAACTTAGCCAAATTGAAGGCGGTCGCCAGCCCGATAATTCCGCCGCCAATTATGACAACATCAGCTTTCTTAATCATTCTTTATTCCCACAAATTGAGGTTCTATCTATAAATAGTGAAACTTTTCACTTTCCTAATTTATCTTTGGTGGTCCAATAGTCAAGGAAAAAGGAGCCGTCCGCCGCAGACAGGTTTTGAAGGACCTGCTCGCCTAAGCCGGCGAGTAAGAAGTTGCGGGTAAAATTTATTTTTCTTCTACCGATATAATAAAATACCTGCTTGTCTAAGCAGGCGAATAGGTATTGGCCGGTCGAGTCGCCGTGACAATCGGCCAATTCGGTTAGGCATTTTTGCATATATCCCCATTAAAGGGGGATGTTGAAAAAGCCTTAAGAAAGGGAATAGTGCACTTCTGAGGAAAATGTCATTAAAATTGTCATCCCCGACTTGATCGGGGATCCAGAAAAAGTTCCGTAAGTGCTGAATAATCAATGAATTCTGGATTCCC
>JAPLUS010000422.1 GCA_026397495.1 Candidatus Zixiibacteriota bacterium
CATTAGGTTTAATCGTGCCCGCCTTAACCGCTTTTGAGATACCTCTAACAGCATCGATAATCTCCGTTCGGCCGCCATAATTAAGCGCCAAATTAAGAACCAATCCGGTATTATTTTTGGTTTTATCCTGCGTAATGGCCAATACGCGCCGCCGCGAAAATGAGAGTCCATCAATGCGGCCGGTGGTTATCAATCGCACATTATTCCTATTCAATTCATCAATTTCCTGACGGGCCGTCCGAGAGAGGAGACGCATTAGAGCGCTTACTTCCTCACGAGGACGTTGCCAGTTTTCGATTGAAAAAGTATAAAGGGTTAAATATTTTATCCCGATATCCGAAGCGCCTCGCACCACCTTCTTAACGGATTCCACTCCGGCCTCATGTCCGGCAGTGCGGGGTAGCCCCCGCTTGGCAGCCCAGCGACCGTTTCCATCCATAATGATAGCGATATGAACCGGTAAACGGTTATTATCAATTTTAGACTTTAAGCATTCTTCAACTTCAGTCATAGAACAGATAAAATATCCTTTCCCTTGCCGGGGCGGATATTTTAATTCTCCTAAATACGCATTAGCGACTTTATGAAAATAGCAAAATGAGCCCGAAAAATGAAACTATTTCTACAAAAATATTTGGGGCAATCATATTATGAGCAAAGATTATATGCGGTACTATTCACGATCGGCCATTTTCTCTCCCCTCGAGTACTTATTGAGAAACTCTTTCCGGAAAGTATTAAAGACGTTATTTTCTATGGAGTTTCTGATTTTTCTCATCAAATCTTGATAGAAATAGCTCGAATGGAAACTGGCCAACACCAGGGCGGTGATTTCCTTTTGATTGTAAAGATGCCGGATGTAAGCTCGACTATATCTTTGACAGACTCGGCAGCCGCAGTTGGGATCAAGAGGCCGGTCATCATCCATATAACCCGCATTTCTAAAGACTAATGGGCCTTCCGAAGTAAAAACCATACCGGTGCGGGCATTACGAGTCGGCAGAACACAATCGAACATATCAACTCCATAGGAAACCGCCATTAAGATATCCTCCGGGTACCCTACTCCCATTAGGTAACGAGGTTTATTGGCCGGCAAGAACTGAATGGTGAAAGCCAGCATATCCTCCATCTCCGCCTTTGACTCGCCGACAGCCAGTCCTCCAAGCGCATATCCGGGGAATCCAAGACCGACAATCTGCTCGGCGGAGATCCGGCGAAGGTCGGTATAGGTTGAGCCCTGTACAATTCCAAAGAGAGCCATATAAGAGGGCATTGCTTCTTCCAATTGCTTAAAATGTATTAGACCTTTCCGGGCCCAGTCAAAGGTGCGCCGAGCACCCTCAGCCGCCTGCTCTCTTAAGGCCGGATACCCAACACATTGGTCAAACGACATTATAATATCAGCGCCGATATCGCGCTGAATTTCCATTACTTTCTCCGGAAAAAGGCGGTGCAATGAACCATCATGATGAGAGCGAAAAGTAGCCCCTTCATCGTCTATTTTTGATAGATCCCGCATAGAAAATATCTGAAAGCCTCCGGAATCAGTCAGGGTCGGTTTATTCCATCCGGTAAATTTGGCCAATCCCCCTTTGGCCTTAATTAGTTTTTCGCCGGGACGCAAATAGAGGTGATAGGTATTAGCCAGCATTATTTCCACACCGCTTTGCTCCAAGTCTTCGGCGGTCATCGCCTTTACGGCGCCGGAAGTTCCCACCGACATGAAGGCCGGTGTGGAAAATTGACCGTGCGCTGTGGCGGTGGTTCCGGCTCTGGCCATACCGGATTGACTCTTGATGATAAAGGAAAAATTATTTGTTACCATTATGAAGGTTTTGTCTTCTTCCCCACCGCCTGCCCATAGCGGCCAAGGAGTTCCGTAAAACCACCCCGATATTCCTGTGCCCCGGTGCAATAGACAAGTGGTTTTAGTTTATCGATATCCGGACGATTATGATTGTCCAGAAGCTCCTGATCAATATGAACCGCCACAATTTCGGCAATAAACATCTCATGGGTGCCCAGCAAAAGAGAATTACGCACGAGGCATTCAAGATTAATCGGACATTCCTTAATCAATGGGACTGAGACCATCTTGCCGGGAAGGGGCGTTAGATTCAATTCTTTAAATTTATCATAATCTTTCCCGGAGCGGTTACCGCAAAAGTCGGCTTCTTTCAAGTTATTTTCTGATGTTACATTGACAACGAATTGGCCGGATTTCTTGATTATCTGATATGAGTACCTTTTGGGCTGCACTGAAATAGAAAGCATCGGCGGTTCGGAATTGACAATCCCAATCCAGGCGATAGTAATAATATTCGGTTTATACCCTTCCGCCTGACAGGAAACCATCGCCGCCGGCAAAGGTATAAGCAAGGTTTGTGGATGTAACTCAACTTTACTCATATATATTCCTCTGGTCTAAAAGAGAAGATTTAAGGCATTCTCGAGGGTAGAAACACCAATCAGCTCAATCTTTTTTGAAGTAATCCCCTTTAGGTTTTGCTCCGGGAAAATAATTTTTTTGAATCCCAATTTAGCCGCTTCCGAAACCCGCTGTTCGGCCATTCCAACCGGCCTTACTTCACCGGATAGTCCCACCTCTCCAGCTGCTACTATCTTTGAATCAAGAGGAATATCCTTAAGTGAGGATACGATTGACAATAATATGGGTAAATCAATAGCCGGTTCATCCAGTCTTAGACCACCGGCAACGGAGACAAAAACATCATTGCTTCCCATTGGAATTCCGATCCGTTTTTCAAGTATCGCCAGAAGAAGCGCCAGCCGTTTATTGTCAATACCGCCGGCAACCCGCTGAGGGGTTCCATATGAAGCTGATGACACCAAGGCTTGAACTTCAACCAGAATGGAACGGTTCCCCTCGCAGGAGGCCGCCACAACCGCTCCCGAACGCCGGATTTTTCCGAAATCCGAGAGAAACAATGATGACGGATTGTCTATTTCCTTCAAACCCCCGGGCGACATTTCGAAGACCCCCAGTTCAAAAGTGGAACCATAGCGATTCTTAGTCGGGCGAAGCAGCCGATACAGATGCTGACTATCACCCTCAAAATAGAGAACAGCATCAACCATATGCTCTAAGACTTTTGGTCCGGCTACCAATCCTTCCTTAGTAACATGCCCAACCAGAAAAAGGGAAAAATCATTCTTCTTGGCTTGTTCGATAAGTCGTCCGGCCGACTCACGAATTTGCCCCACCGTGCCGGGCGGGGAAGCAAAAGCATCACTGGATACGGTTTGAATTGAATCCACAATAACAATATGATTGTGGTTATCTTTAATGACAGAAAGAATTTGCTCAAGATTGGTCAGATTGATAAAGGAGATATTGGTTCCGGCAATTGACAATCTCTGCGCCCGCTTCTTTAGTTGACCGAGTGATTCCTCACCGGTAACATAGAGAATATTAACCCCCATTTTTGAATAGGCATCAGCGGCCTGAAGTATTAAAGTTGATTTGCCGATCCCCGGTTCACCGGCTAATAGGACAGTACTTCCGGTGAGCAATCCGCCGCCTAATACCCGATCAAATTCGCCCAGTCCGGATTTATGGCCAATCAAAAAATGGTCGCTAATATCAGCCAGTTTCTGTGGATTTTCAATTTCTCTGCGCTTTGTCCGACCTGAGGCTTGAATTATTCTTTCTTCAACCAGTGTATTCCACTCGCTACAATCGCGACACTGCCCCTGCCATTTGGGGTGCATCGCTCCACACTGAGTACAAACAAAAGCAGTTTTGAATTTCTTTTCCATATCAATCTCTATTGCACCTGAATGGGCCCGCTCCCCCGACCATTTATAAATTGATCCACAATTTCATTTCCTGAATTCTTAATCTGCTCGGGGGTTCCTTCATATTCAATTCGGCCGTCATAAAGCATCACAATCCGGTCGGCGATTTTATAGGCCGAGGTCATATCATGGGTAACGGCAATTGAGGTTACATCAAGTCGCTCTCTAAGTCGTATCATCAGGTCATTTATCAAATCTGAAGTAATTGGATCAAGACCGGTGGTCGGCTCGTCATAGAGGAGAATTTCCGGATTGGTGGCGATGGCGCGGGCTAACCCAACCCGCTTTCTCATTCCGCCCGATAAATTCGACGGATAGATATTCTCCGTCCCGGACATCCCTACCATTTCCAACTTATCTGTAACAATATTATCGATTTCATAAACCGAATGCTTCCATCCTTCTCTCAAACCCAGGCCGACATTTTCGGCCACCGTCAGGGAATCAAGCAATGCCGCCGATTGAAATAACATCCCGATTCTTTTGCGTATATCAAATAACGCAGCGGAATTCACCCTGTTAATATCATTGCCATGAATAAGGATTTTTCCCGAATCGGGACGAAGAAGACGATTGATATGTTTCAAAAGGACCGATTTGCCGCAGCCGGATTGACCAATTACCACTACCGATTCACCCTTATTTACCGCAAGAGAAATCCCCTTGAGAACCTTCTTTTCTCCAAAGGACCTGGCCAGATCAACTATCTCTATTATCTTTTCCATTTTCAAACTTTGAATAGGATGGTGGCGATAATATAGTCAGCGATAAGAATCATTACCGCCGCTATAACTACCGCCTCGGTGGTGGCGCGGCCGACCCCACGGGCGCCGCCTTCGGCATGATACCCCTCATGACAACCAACAATTCCAATAATGGCTCCGAAGACCGCGGATTTTACCAATCCGGAAACCATATCCGATATTTCAAATGAATTTTTTACCCCCGAAAGGAAA
>JAPLUS010000361.1 GCA_026397495.1 Candidatus Zixiibacteriota bacterium
GATTTACTTAAATTAATACAAATTATTTTGGATGTATACCACAGCACAAAAATCTTATGGTATTAAGTGCTGATGACCCAAAGTACTGATATTATTTATATTTTTCACTTGATTTTTTATTGTCACTGCGGCTTCCCTTATAGCAACCGATATTTAGTCCAATCCCCGGCCATAAGCAAAGATTATCTTTAATTATTTTTAATTCCGCCGAGCCGCCTATAAATCCCTGATAAATGGAAACTGACTTTAGATAGCCCTCGCTATAAAGGATTACCGGGTCGGAGGATTGGCTAAAAGTTCTGCTCTTATAATAGGAGAGCGAAACCAGCCCTTTGGAGCCCGGATCTTCATCGGCGTCAATAAGAAACCAGACCGTCACGCCATTATACCAATTCTGTATATCTCTTATTTTGATGCCCTCAATATCAACATCCTCATTGGGCTGGAATCTGGTCCATTCAACTACCACCATACCGGCATATGGCTCGGAACTAACTGGAGACTCCGGAGTTTTCCTACCCATGGTCGCGGGGTTAGTGAGGCCGATGGGGTCGGTCCCTTTATCAATACTCCCGCCTCCCTTGTCTTCATCCATAAATGACTTCACCTTTGAATAAAGATCATTCATAATAGATATATAGTCGGACTTTTGAAGTGAAGGGTCTATCTTAGTAGCTACTTGGGCCAATAACATTGCTTTCGCAAGGGCGGATGTAAATTCCCTGATAGTCTCGACGGGAACCATTCCCGAAGAAAGACTCGCATAGGTAAGGCCATTTTCGGCAAGCACCTTTGTTCCCATATCAAAATAATAGGCCGAAGCCAAAGCTGAAAAATCACCCATCTCTGTCGATAGTTTTTCGGTCTCAATATTGGTCATTTTGTCTAATACTTTTCCATAGGTAGCATTCCCCTGGAAAAAGGTTTTCCCGTCTATCGTTACCTTACCCACAAAATCCGCCAAGGTATTCCGTATTTGCCGCTTTTCATACTTCATAGATGAGACTCTTTCCTTTACATCTCGAATATCTCCACGATTCCACAGCTCCCGATAGGTCCGTATAACCTCATCTATTGGCAATGCATAATTCATTCCTTCACGCTTCTTTAAGCCGGCTACCGCCACGCCGACAATTCGCCCATTTTCATCCACTAAGGGGCCTCCGGAATTGCCCTCATTGATATGCGTGTCCATCTGCCACCAGTTAAATTGATTGCTATAAAGCGAAATTGTCCCGCTATTTACTGACGCCTCCGGTTCCCCGGCAAATACGGGATAACCGTAAGCCCAAACCTCATCCCCTTTATGCAACCCCGGTGAACTGTCCGGCAAGGCTGCGCAAGATGCAAAATTCCCCTCTATGTAAAGAAAAGCAAAATCTAAACTGTCATCCGCATATATTACCTCGGCCGGATAAAAAAACTTTAACGTTGGTATATAAACCGATACAAACCGCGCCCCTTCTATGACATGCCTCGCCGTTAAGATCACTCCGCTTGAATCAATTATAGTCCCGCTCCCATGCCCCGCCTGCGGAACAGCAAATATATAACTATGATTTCCTATGGGAACCGAGATTGTATCCACATTGTCATAGACAAATATTTTAACCACTGCTTTCTCATCAAAAGTCGGTAATTTGGCTTCGGCCAGATTAGCAGTCAGAAACACTAAGAGAAATAGCGATATGAAAATCGGCAACCTCAACATATTATCCTCCGCGGAAGGGGTTCAGTATTTTTGAACATGAATAAAAAGTCTATTACCCAGTAGCAAAATCAACAAATTATCCTAAATTGTCAAAGAAAATATTTCTCAATAAAGATATCGAAATCGCCACGGTCAGGAAGGGATGGCCGGTAAGAAAATTAAGCGACAGTTTGGAAATGCCGAATATAACTGTCATACCGAAAGAAATTTTCCGCCAATAAAGATTGGAATTTGGGGGAAGAGCCTAACCGGCCCGCGAGGTGGAATAATCAACCATTCCCAAAAGGGAACTATAGTAAATCGAATCCTTGAGACCGTCTACGGCGGCCAGTCCTTCATGGGCAGTCTGGATAGCGCGGCGAGAGGCATAATCGATTCCGCCCGATTCGACCACATACCTGAGAACCGTCTTAAATTCTCCCTTATCGACCCCATTGCCAAGGAGCTTCATAATCTCGCGGCTTTTACCCTTTTCACCATGGCGGAGCGAATATATGAGCGGCAACGTTACTTTGCCGGTAGTAATATCATTCCCCGGTTCTTTGCCGGTTTCCACCACATCGCCGACATAATCTAAAAGATCATCGGTAATTTGAAAGGCCAGACC
>JAPLUS010000333.1 GCA_026397495.1 Candidatus Zixiibacteriota bacterium
ATCTCAACAAAGAAGGCAAAGAAATTTTGGTCGCTCGCGGCGGGAGGGGAGGACGCGGCAATAATCACTTTAAATCCCCAACCAATCAGACCCCGCGATATGCTGAAAAGGGTCGGCCGGGAAAATCACTCCGGCTGGCTCTGGAGTTGAAACTGCTGGCCGACGTTGGTCTGGTTGGGTTACCCAATGCCGGCAAGTCAACGATGCTGGCACGTTTGTCCGCAGCTAAACCCAAGATTGCTGATTATCCTTTTACCACTCTGGTCCCCAATCTGGGAATTGTCCGTCTGCGAGAATTTAAGTCTTTCGTCATGGCGGATATACCCGGTATTATCGAAGGAGCCTCTCAAGGCAAAGGTCTCGGGATCCAATTTTTAAAGCATATCCAGAGAACCAGACTAATAATATACCTAATAGATATTTTCTCTTCTGATGATATCGAAGAAACCCTCTCCATTTTGAAGAAGGAATTGAAGGATTTTGATCCCAGACTGGCGAAACGCCCGCATTTGGTGGTAATCAGTAAAATCGATCTTTTTGATAGGAAAAAGATAAAAATGATTTCCAAAAACATGAATCCTGAATATATTTTATGCTCATCGCAAACGGGTTCGGGAATGAAGGAGCTTCTTAATAGAATAGAGTATGAGCTTGACTTCCAAAAATAGGCTGCAGAGACTAAGTGAGCTGGTGACGCTGTTCCAAATCGATGGTATCGGCACGACCCGCTTTTATGAGCTGGTAAGTTCGTTCGGTTCGGCAGAAAGAACGCTGGCCGCTTCCCTTAATGAATTGACTCATATCCCCGGAATAGGACGGGAAACCGCCTCCAAGATTGGAAAATTGCAGGATCAAAAGAAAGCCGCCGCTATTGTCAAGGATATTATCAGGCGAGGCTGGAATTACTTTTTATATGACGATTCCGATTATCCCCAATCATTAAGAGATGCCCCCGATCACCCTCCCTTCCTATTTTATCTCGGTGATTATAAGGAGCCCGACCAAAATGCCATTGCTATCGTCGGCTCGCGAATGGCATCCGCCGAAGGCCGGCTATTTGCCGAGAATCTTGCCTCCGCTCTGGCAGAAAATAATATCACCGTCATCTCGGGAATGGCACGGGGTATAGATACTTCCGCTCATCGCGGCGCTCTTAAAAGCGGCGGCAGAACCATTGCCGTTTTTGGCTCATCGCTTGATGTTATATATCCTCCTGAAGGGCGCGAAATGGCCCGTCAAATAGCGCAGTCAGGCGTCATCTTTTCCGAATTCCTGCCCAAGACCGCTCCGCTTGCACCAAATTTTCCCAAAAGGAATAGAATAATATCCGGGCTGTCTCAGGGAGTAGTGGTGATAGAAGCTGCCGAACGTTCCGGCGCCCTTTCCACCGCCGGCCATGCCCTGCTGCAAAATCGCGAGGTCTTTGCCGTCCCCGGTTCACCCCGCTCTGAAAAAAGCCGGGGAACCAATAAACTCATCAAAGAAGGGGCCAAATTGCTTACCTGCATTGATGATATCTTTACGGAATTGCCACGTCTTAAGGGACAAGTTAAAAGCCGGCATATGTATATGCCGGATGAATTAACCAATACCGAAAAAATGATTATTCAATCATGCGCTGAAGGCCCCATGCAGATTGATGGACTCTCCCGTTGCCTTAAAACTCCCGTAACCGATTTAATGCAGATTCTCCTGGCCCTTGAACTAAAGGGTATGATAAAGGAATTGGCTGGCAAAAGGTATATGTTGAGTTAATATTGGCCAATGATTAATAAATCCGTAAGAGTAGTCAATCGTCTCGGTTTGCATGCCCGCCCGTCGGCGATGTTTGTCAGCCATGCTTCGAAATATAAATCCGAAATCAGCGTGGAAAGGGATACCCTGAAAGTCAATGGCAAATCCATTATGGGTGTAATGATGCTGGCGGCTGAAATGGGATCCGAATTGATTATTACCGCTGACGGCGAAGATGAAAATCAGGCCCTTGAGGATTTGGTCGAGCTGGTTAAGGGCGGCTTTGGCGACCTAAAAAATCTATGATAATATCATTTGATTATTCCGAAATAATAATATTTCTTGATTTCAGGGGTAAGTTTAGATGTTAACGCGAAAAAAAAACATAATCATTAAGGGAATTGCCGCTTCTCCCGGTTTTGCCTTTGGCGAGGCTCGCGTCATTTTTAAAGGCGAACAGGCCATTGAAGAGCAGATTATACCGGTCTTACAAATCGACAATGAAATCGTTCGCTTAGATAATGCCATCGAGGCG
>JAPLUS010000102.1 GCA_026397495.1 Candidatus Zixiibacteriota bacterium
ATCAACTACCTGTAGGGCGATATATCTGGGATCCCTGCCAGGCCCGGAAATCAATTCAATTCGCCCATTCTGTGAATCAACCGCCTGCAGACTATTTTTGATAAGATTTTCAATCGCCCATCCGATCAATTCACCATTCATTGAAATAAGCGGCAAATTTGACAGATTACAGATAATTTGAATCCCTTTCCCATTAAAGGGAAGCCTTTTTTGAAAATACGCCAAGGTTTCTTCCAACAGAATATTTATATCAGTTTCCTTGAAATCAGGTCTTGACCCAATCTGGCCAAATCTATTGGCCACCCGTTGAAGCCGCACCATATCAGTCCGCATTTGGCTGAAAATATCTTCACTCGTAATATCAAGGCCATCCTTTCCTATTTTTCCCATTTCTGGTTTTCCCGAAAGAAGCTCCAGCCAACCAAGGAGAGCTGAAATCGGCGTGCCCAGCTGATGAGCCGTTTCCTTTGCCATCCCTACCCAGACATGACGTTCCTCGGAGCGCTTAATATTCTGAAAGCCGATGAATCCAACCAGAATAAAGGCTCCGACCAGACCAATTTCCACAAAAGGCATCCATTGCAATTGCCGTATGATGGGAGAGTTACCATAATAAAAATAATTAATGGTTGTCTCTCCAAACTTAAGAGGAATTTCTCCCTTGGAATGCTTCATCTCATCAACAAGTTCTTTAACTTTCCGATGAGCTTCGGGCGAAGGATCGTTATCGACAATCCCGCTCACATTTCTCCAGAATATCGGCTGACCCTGCAGATCGGCAATCACGACCGGGAAATTGGCCTTCTTTATTACCTCTTCAAAAATAATCTGTACCTCACCCCCGGAGGTGTTTTCGCTGGCGGCCAATTGCCAAAGTTTTACATAGGATTTGGCCGTCCGCTCGGCATCGTATTTTAACTGCGCAATAACATCAAGAGTGTACCAGATGAAGATAATCGAAATAACAACTATTCCTACCAGCAGGAATAATTTGAAAATGGTTGTTCCCCCAATTGATAGTTTGATATTATTTTTCTTGTCCACTTTTCGTTATCTCGGCAATATTGCCCAGGTAGGGTCGGATTACTTCAGGAATCAATATCGTGCCATATTCAGTCTGATTATTTTCCAGTATAGCTGAAATAAGTCGAGCCAGCGCCAATCCGGAACCATTGAGAGTATGTACAAAATGAACTTTCTTATCTTTATCTCGGAAGCGGGTATTCATCCGGCGCGCCTGAAACGATTCGAAATTGGAGACCGACGAAATCTCGAGATATTTATTCAGCCCGGCTGACCAGATTTCGATATCATAGCATTTCGTTCCCGCAAAGGAGAGATCCGCGGTACAAAGAAGACGAACCCGATAAGGAATCTTCAGTCCCTGAACAATCTTCTCCGCCTGCTGAAGCAAAGTCTCATGTTCTTCATAAGATTTATCGGGATGCACGATTTTGACCATTTCCACTTTATCAAATTGATGCACTCGAATCAGCCCCCGCGTATCTTTTCCAGCCGCTCCCGCTTCTCTTCGAAAGCAGGGAGTATGAGCCACATAGTAAAGAGGCAGCTGATCTTCCCTGAGAATCTCATCGCGGTGAAGATTCGTAACCGGCACTTCGGCGGTCGGTATTAAATAAAGATTTTCATCTTTCAGTTGATACATATCCTCCGCCAATTTAGGCAACTGCCCGGTGCCGGTCATAGTCTCGGTATTGGCCAAATAAGGAGGAATAATCTCAGTAAAACCATCGGCCGTATGCGTATCCAGCATATAGGAGATAAGGGCCCGTTGAAGTCTGGCGCCGAGTCCCCTTAAGAGATAAAAACCGGACCCGGCAATTTTAACTGCCGCTGACAAATTGATCATTCCAAATTTCTCGCCCAATTCCCAGTGTGGCAAAGGCGTAAAATTAAATTGCGGTATTTTCCCCCATTCCTTAATCGTAACATTGTCCTCTTCACTATCT
Organism: Candidatus Zixiibacteriota bacterium; assembly: GCA_026397495.1. Taxonomy (GTDB): domain Bacteria; phylum Zixibacteria; class MSB-5A5; order GN15; family PGXB01; genus JAPLUS01. The sequence goes on from JAPLUS010000102.1 coordinate 1,971, forward strand.
CCCACCGGTACTGAAGCATGAGGAATATTGGGAACCCAGAGCATACGGGAATTTAATTCCTCCTCAGTTGACCGCAACTGGGCATCCATCAAGGCAATTTCACCCCCGACATCTCTCATATGAGTAATATCCGCCGTCGCATCCTGTTTGGCCTGCTTTTTCAGGGCAATTTCTTCTGAAACCTTATTCCGTTCGGCCTTCAGTTGTTCCACTTTAGTAATAAGGGAACGTCGTTTATTATCAAGTTCAAGAATTTTGTCAATATCGACCGATTCCTTCTTGTTTTTGACAGCCTCTTTAACAATCTGTGGATTTTCTCGGATAAATTTAAGATCTAACATATTTTACCCATTTGTATAAGACAGATAAACAAAAAATACTCTGAATCTATATAACTGTTGATAACATAAGAGATACCGAGGAAAGTGTCAAGTGTAAGCGGATTGAATCGAAGCACCTGCCCAATTGATGATTTTCA
>JAPLUS010000080.1 GCA_026397495.1 Candidatus Zixiibacteriota bacterium
CGGGCGCAGATTCTTTATAAGACGGCACAGATTATTAAAGATCGCCTCGAGGAATTTGCAGTTACGATTGCTCGCGAAGGATCAAAGACCATCACCGAGGCGCGTAAGGAAGCCTCAAGATGCGTTAACACCATCACCTGTTCGGCCGAAGAAGCCAAGCGTGTTTTGGGTGAGACGATTTCCTGGGATTCATTTCCGGGAGGTGAAAAACGCAAGGGGTACTATTACCGTTTTCCGATTGGAGTAATACTTGCGATTACGCCCTTTAATGATCCTCTCAATCTCGTCGCTCATAAACTTGGTCCGGCGATAGCCGCCGGAAATTCAGTGATATTAAAACCTGCCACGGTAACGCCGCTTTCGGCCATAAAATTGGTCGAGGCGATGCTGGAAGCGGGTTTGCCTCCCATGGCCATTCAGTTAATCACAGGACAGGGTTCAAAAATAGGCGATCCCTTGGTCAGCGATGATCGGGTGCGAATGATATCTTTCACAGGCGGGGTTGAAGCCGGCAAGCACATCACCACCAAAGCCGGCATCAAAAAGATTGGCATGGAACTAGGTTCCGATTCACCGGTAATCGTCTGGAAAGACGCGGATATGCAATTGGCGGTTGAATCGTGCGTTTCGGGTGCGTTTTGGGCGGCCGGCCAGAATTGCATTGGAGTCCAGCGCCTGTTGATCCATAAGAGTATTTATGATGAATTCAAAACCCGATTTGTCAATCTGACCAAGAAATATAAAATCGGCGATAAAATGAAAGCCGAAACCAATATGGGGCCGATGATTACCGAGTCCGAAGCCAGGCGTGTGGAGCTTTGGGTGATGGAAGCAGTCAAGAAAGGCGCTATCCTTTTGACCGGCGGCGGACGTAAGGGTGCCCTTTATGAACCCACCGTGCTGGAAAATGTCCCCAAAGATGTCAAGGTGCATTGCGAAGAGGTTTTTGGCCCGACAGTAAATCTATATCGGATTGATGATAATCTTGACGAAGCAATAAAAGAAGCTAATTCGCTTCCCTATGGCCTCCTGGCGGCAATCTTCACGCGTGATATTGAGGTGGCCTTCAAAGCCGCGTATGAACTTGATTGCGGTGGTGTGATGATTAATGACTCGACCGATTATAGACTGGATTCAATGCCGTTTGGCGGCATTAAATACTCTGGTCTTGGACGTGAAGGACTTAAGTTCTCCTTGCAGGAGATGACAGAACCGAAGGTAATCTGTTTCAATTTGCCGGGCCTTTGATAAATTGACTTTATATCGAATGATTGAGGGACAGACAAATCGTCTGTCCTTTTCATAATAGCTCTAAGTAAATATTTTCTAAATCCAATTTGTCCCATGTCTGCCTGCCGAAGGCATGGTTGTCCCTGATTATTGCCTGTTTTGGCTAATTATGTTAGACAAATGTTAGAAAAAGGACGTCGTATTATTGGCATAATAATCTATCATTGTCACTGGTAGCTTATAAAAGATAACAGAGAAGCCTAAGTTCTCGCCGATAAGACCACACCATGACAGCCAGAATGGAATTATCCATGTTCCTACTTGAGCCTGCCAGTCAAATACAAGTCTTGCCAGGTGGAGACACGCCACCAGGCCAAAAATTGTACCCGAAACCACCAAATATAATTTCCTGATCATTCCTTCCTCCACAAGTCTGTTGTATTATTCCAGTATTGGATCCGATTGTGCCATTCCCCATAATCCATATTAAGAAAATAAAAAATAATCTCATCCTATGTCAATGGATTCTCTGCAAAATATTTATTAATTTTAGCATTGCAAGATAAGACCAATTTATGAAAAGGAACGGACTTCCAGTGATCTTCCCCATTCTTTGGTCCGATCATAACCTGAGAGATTCCAACCGCCATGGCCAACTATTTTTGCTTGTTTTGGCCAATTCTGTTAGAAAAATGTTAGAAGGGGGTGTATGTAAGAAGCTCTTTCAGCAATTCATTAGTAGAAGTCAGTCGGAGATTAAAAGAGTTCTCTATTTTCTGTAAACATCTGTACTAAGGTATTTTAGGCCAGAATCTACCATCAAGGTAGCTATTCTGGCGTCCGGCCCTAATCGCTCTGCCACTCGAATTGCTGCGCTGACATTTGCTCCCGAGGAGGTTCCTGCAAAAAGGCCTTCCTCCCGAGCCAAGCGCCTGGCCATTGCTTTCGCGTCATCCGTACTAACCGCAATAATTTCATCCACCAGACCTGGATCCCAGAGTGGTGGAGTATAGCCAATACCTACTCCTTCAATTTTGTGAGGTCCTGCCTGGCCGCCCGACAGTACCGCGGATTCGGCCGGCTCCACGATTATTATCTTAAGCTTTGGATTGTAACGCTTCAACACACTTGCCACACCTCGCGATGAAGCCGCCGTGCCAACACATTGAACAAAGGCATCAAGTTTTCCGTTTGTTTGGTTCCAGATTTCCTCAGCTAATGGATAGTACCCTGCAATACTATCAAAATTATTGAGTTGGTCAGTCCAATAAGTATGTGGTTTTTGACTAATTTCTCTGGCCGCTTCAATCATATCCAGAATCAATTTTTTGGTGGTCAGGCCACTCTCACTTGGTATTAATGTTAGTTCCGCACCGAAAGCGGTCATTTGTTTCAACTTATCCTGACTGAAGGCGTCGGAGGTAACGATATGAAGATGGTACCCCTTCGCAACACAGATTAATGCGAGTGATATACCCGTGCTACCGCCGGTGTACTCAACGACGGTATCCCCGGGTTTCAGTCGACCGTTTTCCTCGGCCTTTGAGATCATAGCCTGTGCCGTACGATCTTTCATGCTTCCAGTCGGATTTTCCCATTCGAGTTTCACGAATACTTTCGCACTGCCGGGCGGAACAACATTACGCAGCTGCACTAACGAGGTGTTTCCGATGGCCTGTAGAATATTGGTACTAATACTCATTCTCTTCACCTCCCTTATATTTCAATCCCTATCTTATTCAATTGATTCTAAATTGAAAGTTGCGATTAATATAAGTGGTCTTACCATTGATTACCAGTCAAAGTTGCTGTTTTGATTTTCAATATTTTGATATATTCGCCGGCGAATAATGATGACAATTAACCCCAAGTTTGCCGGCGACAAACAGCAATTTGCCTAAGGTCATCATATATTGGTTATTTATAATTAATCATACATTCCCACAGCAGAACTGTGGGTTACCCGGTTGTTAGAAAATCCGGCTTCTGAAGGAAATTCCTCCAAAAATAAAACTCCCGAAGTAGGGCGTAGGGCAGAACCCCCGACGAAGTCGTGTGGTTCTGCCGCACTAATCCGATTCTGTTAGAAAGCTGTTAGAAATATTGCCACTTTTATCCATCACGATTTTCTGACTCATTGATATTCTTTGGATTATAATAGCGGGGGCAGGATTTTCCGCCTTCGGCGGATGTGGTCGGAGTTTATTCGCCGTGGCGAAGGTTATGAGCCGATTAAGCTGTCCAGACAACAGAAAGCACCAGACACTAACCTGTAATATTAGCAATAACTTACAGGAAATTCAGTGCTTGGTGCTTGCCTGCCGAAGGCACGGTTTTCCTTTATTTTGGGGTATTTTGGCTGGTTTTGTTAGAAGAATGTTAGAAAGGGGTGTATGTCAAATCTGCTGCCTCTGGCTCTGGCTCCGCTTGATCCGAGTCTCCGTGCAACAGCAAAGCGCGAGAAATGTATTGCAATCCGCTATGCATGTTGATATATTGGATTAAGGGATTGATGCATATGAATCATCGAGTGGTGATATGCTGTCTGCTTCTGGCAGTCGGAATTGCACAGATAGTCAGTTCATCCGATAGGTTTCCAACGCACTACACTCCAGATCGAGCATACCACGGCCAACAATTGGGTGACCTGCTTAGCCTGCCCGAACAGAAAGTCGATATCGGCCTCTGGGCATTGATTATCGCCAGGAAATGCGACAGCAGCGTCGATGTGAACCATTATCTCCGAGTGCTTGATTCGATGGCCGCCGCTATCCGGTACATGGTAGGCCCGCGCGATGGCGATATGGTCCGATTCATGATGACCAAGATGTATCAATTTGAGACCGGCACTTGGAACGGCGGTCGAATCTTCCGCTATGACCTCGACGATCCGATGGGTGAGAAACCTAGCGCCCGCCTGCTATCTACGTATCTGGACACGCGAAAGGGGAATTGCGTGAGCATGCCCACATTGTTCCTTGCCTTGATGGAGCGGGTCGATCCGGACATCCCGTTTTATGGGGTGAGCACCCCGCTGCATCTATTCTGCCGATATCATGACCGCCAGGACGGCCAAGTCTGGAACGTCGAAGCCACCAATGGCGGAAACAGTATGCGGGACGTGTGGGTTATTGAGCAATTCGGCATTTCTCAGGTCTCAATCGACAGCGGCGTTTATATGCGCGACCTGACCAAAAAGGAGTATGTGGCTGAGCTAATCGGTGGTCTTGTTTCTCTGAATCGTCAGACGGGACAATTCAAGAGGGCTCTCGAATTGACGGACCTCATGCTCGTGCTCAATCCCAACTCCGTGATCGGGCTCGTTCACAAAGGGGCGATCAGTGCATGGCTGGGCTACGAATTGGATAGTAGCCTTGCAAAGGCAAATCGAAAACCCACGCCGGAAGAATTCGCGAAAATAGAGCTTTACCGTGAAGATTCGAGAAAATACATTGGTCGAGCGACGATGCTGGGCTGGCGGCCGGAAACGCAGGAATCACAGGAACGATACTTGGGAGTCATTAAGGCGGCCAAGAAACAGCATTAGCATTTTTCAGGAGGTTAGTCATGAAAGTTGACATTCGCAGAATATCGGCAACCCTCGGGGTGGTTATCCTATTTCTTCCATTGATAACAAATGCGCGGTGGATATCCGTTGATCCCCAAGCATCAAAGTATCCAAGCTGGAGTCCATACGTGTATACGTTGAACAATCCAATGGGGTACATTGATCCTGATGGGCAGAAGGTAGAATTTGCTCCTAATCAGACACAATCTTTCAAGAATGATTTCTGGGCTGCTATAAAATACCAGGATGCTCATGGGAACGGGGGAACATTTTCGCAGCTTCAGAAATATAGTGAAACCATATATATATCGGCACCGACAGTCGGTAATACTGGAATTTACGATCCCAGCATTAAAACGATATTTTGGGATCCTAACCAGGCTTTAGAATTCACAACCGGAGGGAGCATTTCTCCGGCTACGATACTCCAGCATGAAGGAGCTCATGCAGAAGCTCACATCACAGACCCAAAAGCCTTTAAAGCTCGATCGAATACTCCAGATGCAAATTATGGTAATGCTGAGGAGAAACGCGTAATCCAACAAGTGGAGGTTCCGGCAGCGAAGAAAGCTGGTGAAGACACACGGACGGACCACAAGGGCACTTCGGTGTCAGTTTCCGGTCCAACCCAACGACCTACGCCGCCCCCACCTCCACCACGGTGGTTATCAAAGGCGAATGCGTCCGGGAAAAAGCAACCCTGATTGAGTGACTGCTCTTAATCGGTTTATTACTGGACTGCTCATCGAAGCACGATAAAGTGCAACAAGCACCTGACGTGACAGAAAAACTAGCAATCTATTATCACCCTTGGACCACCTTAACATATAGAAGACTGTCTTGCGCTGATCTTCAGGGTACTTCAGGTTTCATTATCGTTCGTGGTCGGATACTAATCCGGAAGGTCGAACGCGCTATTGAAAGTGCCAGATTAACTCCACTTTCTGGATATGGCGATATCGATGTGCGCATTTGCTGTACCGCTTTGTCCTCAACGGATTCGGTCCTGCATTCCATCGAATTTGCACGGTCGTAAGTGATTAAGATTGACGGCAAAATTGTGCAGCGTGATCAGACTTTATTTGGGATGACCCTATCTCTTTTACCAAAAGATTGCATCAAAGATTGGCCCACCAAGTTGGAGTGAACCCGCTGGCAGCACGGCCATGCAAATGACTGTCTGTTGAAAGACCGGCGATCTACTGGCTAATCGGGCTGTTCATGGTGTACGTCGGAAGTAACATTGTTGCTTACTTTATCAGCAAGTATC
>JAPLUS010000129.1 GCA_026397495.1 Candidatus Zixiibacteriota bacterium
ATCAACTAACATACAGGTGGCCGAAGCGGCCGGGACCTCGGTAATTTGGTCGGAATCGCCAATGGTGTAATGCTCATCACCATTGGATGACTGTTTAATTAGACTAATGACCGAACCGCGTGAAAAAAATATATTTCGCGTGTCTGGAAATTTACGGCAGGTCGGCTGAAAGCTCCCGTCCGGATAACGCATTCTGGCGACAACGGCTCCGGCCATAGGGTACTTTTTGAAAACAGCCAGCATTGAAAGCAGAGCCCCCTTATCCAAAATCATATCCGGATTGGCAAATAGAATATACTCTCCCCGTGCGATAGAAGACATCTTATTATTGGCAGCGGCAAAACCGACGTTCTCGGGAGATAAAAATATATTAATATCGGTGAATTTGGATTTAATGCTACTGACGGTACTATCGAACGAGCTGTTATCAAAAACCAGAATTTCACCATTCACTCCCCCAAGATTTTCCTTTATAGCCCTTAGGCAGGGAATAACATTTTCCGCACAGTCATGAGTCACGACAATGGCGGAGACGACCGGATTACGATCTATTTTAGTCATCTATTTAAATTTTCTTAGCATTGACATCAAGCGAAGGTACCAAACTTTCCAGATTGCCTCGCGCACTATTTTCTTGGACATTTTGGAAACCCCTTTTTGTCGATCGGTAAAGACAATCGGAATTTCCTTGATGCGGAACCCCTTCTTCCATGCTCTCAAGGACACTTCTATTTGAAATATATACCCATTGGATTTAACAGCCTTAAGATCAATAGCTTCCAATACTTTACGGCGAAAGCATTTATAGCCGCCGGTAGCGTCCCTTACGGGCAAGCCGGTAATAATCCGCGTATAAACATTGGCAAAATAGGACAATAACAGCCGACTCATCGGCCAATTAATAACATTGACTCCAGAAATATAACGTGATCCTATGACCAAATCATTTTCCTCAATAGCCTGAAGGAAATCCGGAATATATTTGGGATCGTGGGAAAAATCGGCATCCATTTCGAAAATGTAATCGTATTTTTTTTCAATACCATATTTAAATCCGGCCATATAGGCTCGCCCCAAACCTTCCTTTTTCTGCCGATGTATTTTATTGATGCGAGGATTAACGGCGGCAAGTCGATCAACTATCTGGCCAGTGCCATCAGGCGAGTTATCATCAACTACCAAGATATCGATATTTTTATCCAATAATAAAACCGCCCCGATTATCCTTTCTATATTTTCTTTCTCATTATAGGTTGGAAATATAACAAGAGAGCGTTTTGTACTATTCATATCGATGCTGTCATCCGTTTTTTTCTTTTAGATACAGGAAAAAATAGATTGCTAATATAATCATCACCAGAAAAACTGTCAATAGGGTGATTACCAAGGCCAGATTATTGAGAGAACGATTATACCTGAAAATAACCCGGCTGGCTCCGGCTTTAAGAGGTACCGCCCTAAAGGCGCCATCGGCTCGCAGAATAGGGGCTTTAACACCATCAACCCAGGCCTCCCAAGAGCGATAATAATTATCCGTTAGTATCAGCAGGCAATTGGAGGCATTATGAACACCAATCACAACGGAATCTCCGGAATAGGAAATCATATCTACCGGTCGCGATAGAGAGTCATTAGAAGTAATATTTAAATTCGGCTCTTCCTCAAGAAATACCATTTCCTTTAAATTCGTCCGGCTGGAAAGAAGGCGGGGATATATATCACGGCGAATGGGAACAACTTCATACTTGTTGACCAAAAATGCTCTCGGGAGAGCATTTTTATTTTCGAAGACTGCCAACGATCCAAAATCCTGAGCGAGCACCAAAGTATCCGGGCCAAAATAATCGGGGGGAATTTTGGTCCCCGAAGAGGCCAGAATATATCTGGCGCCGACAAGATTCAGAAATTGCGGATTGCCCTGATTGACCAATCCCGGTCCGCCTATAAGATCGTCATACCAGCGCAGTTGATTCCCATGATAACCGGCAACAACCTCGATACCATAGAAAGGAAGATAATCTTGAGGGAGATTGGTAATATTGAAAACCCGGAATTTCCCCGGTAATGATGTCAGATAATTGGTAAGCGGGTTGGGGGTTACCTGCTGTTTATAATCATAGAGCTTTATAAAGCGGGAATCAAAACGGATGCCGTCGATAACCGACAGGGCTGGAATCAAAAGAAGAATACCGATTCCGGCCCGGCGTGAAAGGAAAAGAAATATTGAAATTGAGGTCGCCGCCACCAATAGGAAAACAATCCAAAGACCATGTTGGATATTGGGCAGGTTCATCATAGCCAATGGCCATTTGGAGGCACTGCCCTGACC
>JAPLUS010000279.1 GCA_026397495.1 Candidatus Zixiibacteriota bacterium
CAGATGGAAGCTGAAATAGTTTCCAAAGCCGGACAATCCAAAGCGGTAACCATTGCCACCAATATGGCCGGACGAGGGACCGACATTAAACTTGGCGCCGAGGTAGTCAAACATCCCAATTGTGCTCTGCTTAATCCCAGAACCGATGAAGAGATCTGCCCCTATATAAAGGAGCTGAATTGCCACGCCAAAGTCCCCTGCGGGCTACATATCATGGGCACCGAACGGCATGAATCCCGCCGTATTGACCGGCAATTGCGGGGACGTTCCGGCCGTCAGGGCGATCCCGGTTCCTCATCCTTCTATCTATCGCTGGAGGATGATTTAATGCGTCTCTTTGGCTCCGATCGGCTGGTCCGAATTATGGACCGACTGGGCGTCGAGGAAGGCGAAGTTATAGTCCATCCAATGGTTACCAAGGCCATTGAAAGGGCTCAGCGGCGGGTTGAGATTCAAAACTTCTCCATCCGCAAACATACGCTTGAATATGATAATGTTATGAATTCCCAGCGTGAGGTTATCTATGATCGGCGGTTGGCCGCCCTGGAGAGAGAGTCCATCAAAGACGAAGTTTTGGATTTAATTGATTCCGTACTGGAGGCTCTCATCGCCCGCTATTGCCCGGAAAAGGAATATCCCGAAAACTGGGATTTAAGCGGTCTTTCAGCGGAATTACGCCATACCTATCTTTTGAATCTGGAGTTCAAGGAAAGCGAAATCCCCTCTCTCACGCGGGAGACGCTATTTGAAAATCTGAAAAATGCGGTCTTGACCTTCTACAAGCAGAAGGAACGGCTTTACGGCGAAGAAATAATGCGGCGGCTGGAGCGGTATGCGGTGCTGATGACCATTGATAAGTACTGGCGCGACCATATGTACGAGATGGATCAACTCAAGACCGGTATTGGTTTGCGTGCCTATGGCCAGCGGGATCCATTGATAGAATATAAACGGGAGGCGTTCCGTCTTTTCTCGGATATGATTGAACAGGTCGATAAAGATATTATCGGGATGGTTTTCAAACTGCAGGTGAATTTACCGGAAAAATCGCGTGAGGAAAGACGCCATGATATACAACAATCAATGGTGGCCTCACATCAGGAAACAGTCGGAATGGGATTCGGCTCGGCCCGACCGACGGAAGAGGCCAATCCGATGGCTGAAGGGGCGGAGCGCGGCAAAGCCAAACCTTTCAAACGGGAAGGGCAGAAAATTGGCCGCAATGACCCTTGCCCATGCGGTTCCGGGAAAAAATACAAGAAATGCCATGGCGTGGGAGAATAAATCAAGTCCCAAAAAAAATAACGAATCCAACCGGCCGGCGAATCGTATCATAATTTGTTGATTACACCTATGATAAATATCTTATTTGTCTGTTCCGGGAATTCCTGCCGAAGCCAGATGGCGGAAGGATTTGGTAAGGCGCTTTCCGGCGGTCGTTTCGGAATCAAATCCGCCGGAACCTCCCCTGTCGGCATCCACCCGATGACCATAAAAACCATGAATGAAGCGGGGATCGAAATCTCCGATCAAAAATCCGACTTGCTCACTTCTGAACTGATTCAATGGTGCGATTATCTTATCACCCTGTGCGGTTCCGCGTGTGAGCGGATTCCTCCGCTTCCGGCGCGGGTGAAGCATATTCACTGGGATATCGAAAATCCTAACCTTTTATTTAATTCCGAAGAATCCCGCCGACGCGAATTTGCCCGGGGTCGGGATAAAATTAAAAATGAAGTTAACCAACTTTTTTCCAAGATAGATAGAGGAGAAATGTGAGAAAACTCCCAAATTCTCTCCTGCTAACACTTTTCGCTTTGATAATTGTCATTGGAACGGTGTCGGCACAGGACGAGATGCAATTTAAAGTGAACCAGTTTACGCTTTCTAACGGGATGACTTTCCTGGTAGTGGAACGTCACACTTCGCCGGTCTTTTCTGGATTTATCACCGTGGCGGTCGGTTCCGCATACGAGAAAACCGGCAATATCGGCACGGCCCATCTCCTGGAACATATGATGTTCAAAGGATCGCAGAATATCGGCACCACAAATTATCGGGCAGAGAAATCACTCATGGTGAAAGAGGATTCCGTGTGGACCCTGATAGATGCCGCCAATCGGCAAACGCAATTTATCAGGCTGAACAACCCGGAGAAGCTGGGGGCACACGAGAAGCAGATCGCCGCCTTGAAAGCTTTTCTTGACTCCCTTTCGAAACTCAGTTCTCAATATGTCTTGCAAAACGAATTTGATCGAATTTATACGCGCAACGGCGCGGCCGAATTCAATGCCAACACCGGATATGATCGAACCAATTATTATGTTTCGCTTCCGGCCAATCGAATTGAACTCTGGTTCGCCATGGAATCAGATCGACTGAAATATCCGGCTTTCCGCGAGTTTTTCCCCGAGCGCGATGTGATCAGCGAAGAACGTCGCGGATCAGTGGAGAACAGCGCCGATAGAAAAATGATGGAGCAACTGATCGGCGCCTCCTTTATTGCCCATCCCTATCGCCTTTACTGGGAATGGCAATCAGAGGTACTCAACCTTAGCCGAGAGGATCTGGCCGACTTTTTCAAGACCTATTATATCCCAAAAAGAATAACGGTGGCAGTGGTGGGCGACATCAAAACCAAGGAAGTAAAAAGGCTGGCTAAAAAATATTTTGCCAATATTCCATCCGGAAAGGAGCCCGACCCTATTTATACCGAAGAACCGCCTCAGCCGGGCGAACGACGGGTAGAAGTGGTCTTTGAATCATCGCCCGAAGTCATGATCGGATATCATGCGGTCGCTTTCGATTCTCCCGACCAAGCCCCGTTCGAAGTAATCGGGCGACTTCTTTCCGACGGGCGAACCTCGCGGTTGTATAAGTCGCTGGTACTTGATCAGCAACTTTGTCTTGATATTTCAATTGGGACCTTTCCCGGAAGTGATCTGGGCGATAATTACCCCGATCTATTTTATATTACGGCCTATCCCAAGGAGGGTGTCTCAACTATCGACGTTGAAAAAGGCATTTATGCCGAATTGGACAAACTCGCCACCACCCCGGTGGATGAGAAAGAACTGACCAAAATCAAGAATCGTATTGATGCCGAATTTGTCTGGGGCTTCTATTTCAATCTTGGGCTGGCCGACAAACTGGCGGTCGCCCAGAATATGGCTCAGGACTGGCATTATCTCTGGAAATATCGCACTGATCTTAAGGTGATAACCCCAGGCAAAATTATGGAAGTCGCCAAAAAATATTTCACGAAGGAGAACCGGACCGTGGCCACTCTTATCCCTAAAGAGACCGGAGGTGCCCAGTGAAAAAGGCTCTATTTCTTTTCCCCATAATGCTGGCGTTGGCCTGCGCCGTCTCCGTTGCGGCGAATCCGCGCGATATGAAATTCCGGCCGCTTAAATTCGCCCCGGCCGAACCGATAAGATTCACCACTCCCAATGGAATGGTCGTTTATTTTCTCGAGGATCATCAACTTCCGGTGATCACGACAACTGCCATGTTCAAAGGCGGGACGGTCTATGATCCGGCCGGTAAGGGCGGACTGGTGGACTTGACCACCCGGCTCCTGCGCACCGGGGGCGCCGGAAATCGTACCTCCGATCAGGTCGATCAGGATCTCGATTTTGTCGGGGCGTCACTGTCCAGCGGTTCCGATTATGATTACCTGGCCGCCAGTTTAAGCGCACTTAAGAAAGATGCCGCGCTGGGCTTCGAAATTCTGGCCGATATTCTTCAGCGGCCCCATTTCGATGTCGCCAGGATCGCTTTTGAGATATCCAATAAGAAGGATAAAATCCGCCGTCAGAACGATGATCCCAGTCAGCTGACCCAGCGAATTTTTTACCAGACCATCTATCCCAATCATCCTTACGGAGTCTTTCCGACACTGGCGTCGATGGATAATATCAAAAAGGATGATATCATTTACTCATACCGCAAATTCTACATTCCCAACAACTGCATCCTGGCCATTTCCGGTGACATGACGGTCGATGAAGTCAAGGGTCTGGTCTCGCAGTACTTCGGGAAATGGCCCAAAGGAGATTACGTTATTCCGATTCCTCCCGAAGTCACCATGCAGTACAAGCCGGGTGTTTATTATGTCTCGCGAGATATCAATCAGGCCAATATCCGGATGGGGCACCTCGGCCTGACCGATAAAAATCCGGATCGGCATGCCATGGACTTGATGAATTTCGCTTTAGGCGGCGGTGGCTTTACATCACGTCTGACCGGCCAGGTTCGCACCACCGCCGGCCTGGCCTACTCGGTCAGCAGTATGGTATATAACCGCGCCGAAAGAGGTGCCTTTTTCGCCTACTGTTTGACCAAAGCGGCGACCATGGGCCAGGCCACCGGCATGATGCTGGATATCATCAAAAAAGTGAAGGACAGCGGGATCACTGAGGACGAACTGAAGATGGCCAAGCAATCATATATCAATGGGATGGTGTTCAATTATGTCACGCCTGATCAGATTGTTAGCGCCAAGGCTTCCCTTGAGCTGACCGGATTCCCGCC
>JAPLUS010000127.1 GCA_026397495.1 Candidatus Zixiibacteriota bacterium
GGAAGCCGAAAACCATGTTCAACCAGAACTTCCTTTCGACAGCGATCTCCGGCATACATCCCTCTTATTTGAGGAACCGACTGATGGGATTCATCAATTATCATTAGAAAATCTTCCGGAAAAAAGTCCAAAAGGGTGGCCGGTTTTTCGCCCGGTTTTCGCCCCGTCAAATGACGGGAATAGTTCTCGATACCACTGCAATAGTCAATTTCTTTCATCATTTCCAAATCGTAGCGGGTTCTGGATTCCAAACGTTGGGCTTCAAGCAGCTTACCATCTTTTCTAAACCTCTCCAACTGTTCTTCCAATTCCCCCTCGATAGCAACAATGGCTTTTTTCATTTGAGGCGGCGTGGTAATAAAATGACGGGCCGGATAAATGGCAACCTTCTTCCTTTCCGAAATGATCTTCCCGGTCAGCGGGTCAATTTCACTTATCCGTTCGATTTGATCTCCCAGCATTTCAATTCTAAGGGCTGTTTCCTGATACGCCGGAATTAACTCAATTGTATCTCCCCTGACCCGGAAATTACCGCGGGAGAAATCAATATCATTGCGATTATAGTGGATATTTATCAATGACCGGATAAGTTCGTCCCGATCGTTATCCTGGCCAATTTCCAGAAATAATAACAGATCGCGGTAGTCTTGCGGAGAACCCAAGCCATAAATACAGGAAACAGAAGCGACAATAATAACATCCTCTCTCTCCAACAGGTAGGCCGTTGCCCTAAGTCTCAATCGATCAATGTCTTCATTCATTGAAGTATCTTTTTCAATATAGGTATCAGTGGTAGGAAGATAGGCTTCCGGCTGATAATAATCATAATAGCTGATAAAAAATTCTACCGCATTATGTGGAAAAAAGGCCTTTAATTCTCCATATAATTGAGCCGCCAGAGTCTTATTATGTGAAATAACCAAGGCTGGCCGACTATATTTTTCAATCACATTGGCAATGGTGAATGTTTTACCCGAACCGGTAACCCCCAGAAGCGTTTGATATTTTTCGTTTCGGCTAAGACCCTCAAGAAGCTCTCTTGTCGCCCCCGGTTGATCACCCCGCGGCGAGAAACTGGAAACCAATTGGAAGGGCAATGGGGATTTATAAAAGCTTGCTCTTTGACCAGATGGGACTTCTTCTTTTTTGGACATATTGATACGAATTTTCCTCCCTCAATATAAATGAAGCTTATATTATATCAATCATATTCTATTATTGGGAATAAATCTAACAACCCCATGGAACCTCTTGTGAATTAGGACGTTTAACATGTATGGAAATCTCTTATAATATAAGGAGCAACAAAATAAAATTTATCTTGACACTTTGACAGAATCTGTTAATATATAACTCTTTATGGAAAAACGGTAAATACGGCCTATTCCGGACAGGAGGTTCTAAATGTTTGCAATTTTTGAATCAGGCGGTTTGCAGTTTAATGCCGAAGTCGGCGCTGTTTTGAAGGTTCCTTATCTTCCGGCAAAGCCGGGTGAGATGATTTCAATCGATAAAGTCCTGCTTGTTAAAAATGGCGAAAATGCGCGGGTGGGCACCCCTTATCTGTCTTCTGCTCGAATCGAAGCCGAAGTGCTTAATGAAGGTCAGGCGGAAAAGGTAACCATATATAAGTTTAAGAAACGTACCAAATACCGCAAGCATCGGGGTCATCGTCAATTATACTCTGAAATTAAAATAAAGAAAATCGTCTCCCCTGAAAATTGATTCAAAATAAGAAAATCACTTTGGCTTCAATACCGGAGAACAAGATTCTCCAGTCTTTATTTCTTTCGGCAATAATTATGCTGATTGTGGCCTCATCGGGGACAGCTCAATCTCTGAATATTGTCAATGTTAAGGTCGAAGGAAATAGGTCATCTTCTACCGAATTAATCCTCTCCGTCGCTGATTTGAAAACGGGAGAGCCATTAAACTCTTCACTGACTCAAGATGCCATCAAGCGTCTATATGGTTTGGGCTTTTTCAGAGATGTTTCAATCGATGCTCTGGAGACAACCGGCGGCATTAATCTCATCATAAGGGTGGTTGAGCTTCCCAAACTGATGGGGCTCAATTTCCAGGGCAGTAAGACCATCAAAGCGAAAGAACTGCGGGAGAAGCTTAAGCTTAATATTGGGGGAACCATATCTTCCAACTTGATTTATGAGAAGAAGAGTGAGATCAATAAACTTTATGCCGAAAAGGGGTATTTTCTTGCCGAAGTGGAGCATAAGTTATCTTATTCCTCCGATTCATCTGAGGTAGTGTTAACCTATGAGATCGATGAGGGATCAAAGATTAAGGTAGACAAAGTCGTCCTGACGGGAAATGTCAGAGTTCCGGGTGATGATATCATCGGCAAGATGCGCAATCGCAAGCGTGGATTTCTGAAAAGTTCTAATTTCGATAAAGAAAAATATCCTGACGATAAAGAGAAGATCATCGATTACCTGCATAAATCCGGCTATAGCGACGCTTATTTGAAGTCCGACTCCTTTAGAATTGATACGGCTGTAAACCGAATGATTATCTATCTTGATATTTACGAAGGACCGCGTTATTATTTTGGTAAAACAGACTGGAAAGGCAATGAGATTTTTGGTATTAAAGAACTAAAGAGAGCTTTGAAATATAAAGAGAATCGGGTTTTCAATCAGGAAAATTTTGATGAATCGGTATATGAGATATATTTTTTGTACCAAGAAAAAGGGTATATGCACACCAGGGTTATCGACGATCATAAGACGCGGGATACTCTCATTGACATAAC
>JAPLUS010000090.1 GCA_026397495.1 Candidatus Zixiibacteriota bacterium
GATGCCTCCAGGCCTGAGAAACCATAAATATATCCATTTTTGGTTCCATCCGGCTGAATGACCTGGACCACATTACCATATTTATCCATCTGGACATTTTCGGTGACTAAGAATTCATAATTATTTCCGGCCGCGCTATCAATTTGATG
This sequence comes from Candidatus Zixiibacteriota bacterium, assembly GCA_026397495.1. Lineage (GTDB taxonomy): Bacteria > Zixibacteria > MSB-5A5 > GN15 > PGXB01 > JAPLUS01. The sequence goes on from JAPLUS010000090.1 coordinate 150, forward strand.
GTTGTCATTAAGGTCAATCCACATTTTTATCCGCGACGGATACCATATTTTATTCTGACCCGATAGATTTTGCCCGAGCAAATCCGATCTGTATTCGTAGTCGGTATAGTTTTGCAACGTTGAATCCTGTAGAGAATATGTCAATAATTGCTCGGATACGGATTTTAATAGTGACAGGTAATGACGTGACCGCACCGCCGGATAAAAAGAGGATGCATATTTTAGATTCCGGCTACGATAAAAATCATTTTCTTTTTCGACGACCCGGGCCATGCGATACATAGAATCGTAAGAATATTTGGATGTTTTCGTCACCCCATCCGTCAATTCTACCGAACTATCGAGCCTCACAAAGTAGCTGGCCGCAATTGTGTCTCCGACTGAAAACTGTGTGCATTGCGATGCAATCCCACAGGTGCAATTGTCATCTACAATTGTATCGGCCTTTACCGGCACCCACGAAATGAAATTTTGCCATGATTTCACTACTGTTCCGGATGAATCTTTCTGAACTCCCTTATATAGACGCCCCAGGAACGGTGATCGATCCTGCCAGGTACTGTGATATATATTGAGATTATAGAGAGTAAGATTAATGGGCGGAGGCGATGGGCATAGGCCGCTGACATTGTCCGTATATCTTACGGAATATTTCTTGTGGCCGCCGACCGAGTCCGAGGTTGTATAATAATTTTCAATAGTCCCCCCATTTTGGGGAAGTCGCTTTTTTACCACCGGATATTGAATTTCATAATCAACAACTTCACCCTCAAACCTTTCTATGTCTGCGGACCATACCCCGCCACAATATGACGTCCAACTGCTCTTATATTTTGTGGTCATCTTATGATATGTCGGCGGCATTGCGGTGGCATAACCAATTCCATCATCATTGTTGCCGTATGTATAATTTATGGTATCTATTTGAGGATAGTCATTAGCCGGCAGCGGGTATGTTTTAGCATAATCGTTAATCAAGATTGATTTGACCCTTGTCCCTCCGCCAGTCCATATATTGTCTCCGATTTTATATTTATCAGGTTCATAAATATATGTAAAATTGAGCCCCTCTGGTATTATCAGCTGCTTTAGTGACCATACTTCCGGCTTATAGAAATAATATCCAAAATATTCACGACCGCCCCATCTACGGAAATAATCACTCATATTATTCTGATTCTTTATCATATTAGAATCATAGATAGTAAAGCGTGGCCCGCCCCTTGCCCAATCTTGATAACAACTATTGAAATTTCCTAAACTAGTCAATGAATCGAAATACCTGGCGGAATCTTCATAATATTTAAAAGAATATGCCTTTTTATATCCCGCCAGAGTGCTGTCGCCGTCCGCGCTAAATATAAGATGCGTTAATTTCGCTTCTCCGGTGGTGACGCCCGAAGGAATATCGCTGAAATGAGAATGGGTCAGATAACTGCTCTTTAGCATTGAAGGATCCCCAAGTTCCGGGTCGGGCGGAAGCCCCGCGTATTTAAAGTATACTGAATATAAGGCCGGACCGGTCGACAGTGTGGAATCGTCTGAATATTTAAGAACCTTAACTGATTTTAAGTAAGCCTCTTTAATCCTTTTTAACCATAACATTCGATAATACCGAGCTGTCCCGTAATGAAATAAACTATCCAGATCAAATTGTAGAACGGAACTTGGGGTTACTATCTTTCGCAAATAGGCAAAATCGGTTTTATTATCCTCATATTCAGATCCCGGAGGATTCTCCACACAATCAAGTGGCCCATAAAAGAAAGATCCCTTGGAATATTCGGTGTTTGTAAAATACGGCGATCCAAAGGAAGTGTAAACGAAAGCCACCCAATTCCCTTTATTGCTGCTTCTTGGGTTCACAC
>JAPLUS010000036.1 GCA_026397495.1 Candidatus Zixiibacteriota bacterium
TTTTGTCCCACCTGATAGGCCCCTCCAAAATCTTATTTTTGGTTGTGTAGATTTTCCCATAAATCTGCCCGGGGTCGGCTAAAGCCCCTGAAGCCATAAAAGAAATAAATATTAATACCCCAAAGAATTTGACTGTTGACATAATAAATATATCTCCTAATCAATGGTTGGTTGTTTCCCCGTTATTCATTTGACGGATGATAATGGCAAAAAGTTTCAGGGAAATCCTGTCGTGGATATCTGGAATTTTTTTAAGAGGAACGATCCCGATAGATTTTTGTTGAATTCTTACGATTTATTAGCCAAATTATCATAGTTGTAATGATAACCATTTTAGGGAGAAGAAAAATGCTGAAATTAATTAGTTCGAAAAGAGGAATGGCAACCATTCTAATGATTGGCATTCTGGCGGCATTAATTATGGCTGTCATCGTTATTTCCGGATGCAGTTCCAAGAAGACGGCCGAAAAGCAGGCCATAGAGGGGCAGGCGGCTTTGCCGCAGGATGTTGGCAATAAAGCTCTATTGGATACAACCTCAACGCAAGTGGAAAAACGCAACATCGAAATTCCGCCGTCTCCCCAGACAAAAGAGATTGCCCAAAAGCCTGTTGTCAGGGAGCAGCCCAAACCAAAACCAAAAACAACTGAGCCGGCCGTGGTAGAAAAACCGACTCAACCGGAGATAGTTAAGACTCTGGTTTTGGCGGAAAACAGCGCCCTTGAGGTTTCCCTGCTGACACCACTGGCTACCGGGCAGAATAAGGCTGGCGATCCTTTTCGGGCATTGGTAAAAGGTCCTGCGGTCAAGGGGGAGACTCTGAATCTTCCGGAAGGAACTCTTTTAGAGGGTCAAATATCTGAACTTAATGATGGCAAAGCCGAAGGGGAAAAGGCCTTTATTAAACTCCGTTTCACCGAAATTATTTTGCCGGGCGAGAAGCCAATCCCGATTGAGGGGTATCTGATTACTGATGATAGTACCGGTGTTATTCGGCCGGGGGGACAGGGGAAAACGATTGCCAAAGATGCTGCCATTGGAGCCGCGGCCGGCGGAATTATTGGAGCCATTGCCGGCGGTAAGGTCAAAGATGCTCTTAAGGGCGCCGTGGCTGGCGGTGCGGCCGGTGGAGTTTTGGGAGCGGTATTGCATCAAGATCAGGTAACGCTTAAAGAGGGCGAAAACTTGAAGGTCAAGATTATCACGCCGGTCTATCAAGAAAAAATAAAGAAGGGCATTTAATATTCCCATATCTATGCACGCGCAGTCAGTCCGCCGCGGCGGACTGACTGCAGAATGTTCCGTCGGGACCGACAGTGCAAGTCAAAAACCTCCTTGCTCATACCATACTGCCGTCATTATTCTATTATTGTCATGCTGGACTTGAGAGGCTGTGTCATAATTAGCATATGTTAGAATTTTAGGGCTTAAAGAGTCATGCAATTTATTCATTTTTGTTAAATATTTAAGCGTCCAATTAAATTTTTGTTTTCGGGCCGATTTTGTCCTCAGTTATTGGGC
>JAPLUS010000012.1 GCA_026397495.1 Candidatus Zixiibacteriota bacterium
AATAGACCGCTTTATGCTTAAATTGAAAATCACCTATCCTTCCCCCGCAGAAGAAAGGATTATTATGGATAGGATGACCGTCGGCCAGGAACCCAAGGCGGAGAAAGTCATCAGCCCGACTGATATTCTCAAAGCCCGCAAGGTGGTTACAGACATTTATGTTGATGATAAAGTCAAAGAGTACATAATCAATATTGTTTTTGCCACGCGTGAACCGGAGAAATATGGGCTTGGTGATATGAAGGATCTTATCGCTTATGGCGCTTCACCCCGCGCTACCATATATATGAATATGGCCGCCAAAGCCCATGCTTTTTTGCGTGGACGGGGTTATATCACGCCCGAGGATGTCAAAGCCATCGGCCCGGACATCCTGCGCCATAGGGTCTTGGTTACTTATGAAGCTGAGGCAGAGGAAAAAACTCCTGATGATATAGTCCATTTGAGGAGGTCCGGCAGTATCAGCCTGGAGATGATATTCGACTTATTGATTGGAATGTGACCGCCCGAGTCGGATATCCATACATTAAAAAATACCGAGAAGAGCGCGAATTGTCAGTAATCTTTCTGATCGATATGTCATCCTCGGGATTCTTTGGTACCAAAGAACATTTTAAGGAAGAAACGGCCGCCGAGCTTTGCGCTCTCCTGGCCTTTTCCGCTATCAAGAATAACGACAAAGTGGGAATGATTATATTCACCGATCGGATTGAAAAATTCATCCCCCCCAAAAAAGGCAAAGCGCATGTCCTGCGGCTAATACGGGAGATTCTCTGCTTCAAGCCGGAAGGGACCGGCACTGATATTGGCTTCGCCCTGGAATATTTCAATCGGGTCATCAAAAAGAAATCGGTTGTTTTTCTTATTTCGGATTTTCTTTCCTCGGATTATCTTAAGCCACTTCAGATTGGGAATAGGAAACATGATATTATTGCCGTCAAGATATCCGACCCCAGAGAACTAACCTTCGAAAATGTTGGGCTGATTGAATTGGAGGATGCCGAAACCGGCGAGATACTGGTAATAGACACCGGCTCATCAGAATTCCGTCTTGATTTTGCCCAAAAGGCCGAAGCCGATAATTTTAGTTTGAAGCGCACTCTTAAATTGATAAATATGGATTTCATACAGATTATCACCAATCAAACGTACATTGTACCTTTGATTAATTTCTTCAAAATGCGCGAAAAAAGGCCTTAGTATGGAACACGGGAAGACAATTATTTCAACACTCAATATCCTCCTCTCGGCGATGGCGGTGATATTGGCTGTGTATATTTTAGTAAATATCAGCCATGGTCATTGTGGGGACGATTATAAAACCGCCGCCAGTCTGGCCGGTGAATTGGCCGATAACAATTTCCATAAGGCCGCGGTTGAAGATTACCGAAGAATATTGGACAGGCCCGGCCTTGATAATCCAACCCAGGCGAATATAAATTATATGATTGCCAAAATATATTTTGAAAATATTGGAGATTATGAAACCGCCGCCGCCTATTATATCCGTGCTCGTTCTCTTAATCCCAACGGCAGTTTCTACGAAGAAGCCGGCAAGAATTTAATAGCTTC
>JAPLUS010000336.1 GCA_026397495.1 Candidatus Zixiibacteriota bacterium
ATTTTCTAACTGATTATGAGATACCGATTTCTTATTCCCTTTCTGTTAATAGGCTCCGGGGTATTTTTTACTTCCTGCTCAAGCATCCGCTTAGGAAAATCTCATGGCGAAAGCAGGACGACGGAAGTCGTTGTGGAGCAAGATTCTCTTACGGGAGAACAGAGCTATTCTGATAGTGCCCTTGAGGTGAATTCCATAGATAATAGCTTGGATTCCTCGGAGGCGGCCGCCGATACTTCTGTTGCTATCGATGATTATATTTGGCGGGAGCTGGCGTTGGCTCAAGAATACTGCTCGATGGGAGTATTGGCTAACCGAGAAGCCGCCTGGGAAGAAGCTGAATATTATTTTGAAAAGAGCCTGGCCGTCCTGGGCGAATTGGATATTGATACGGAAACCGATTCTCTGTCGGAAGAAGCGGTAAAATATAACCGCATTCTGGCCGAGCTTGCCAATAATTATCGCACCACACTGGTTTCTCTCGGGCATCTTTCGGAGGATGTTTCTCCTGATGCCTTGCTGTCCCGATTCTCAGAAATAAATCATATTAAGATTGATTCTGCTCAATTGAAACGACTGGAATCCTATACTCAAGAAAAGCGAACATACAATGTTCCCGTTATTATGAATGAACGGGTAAAAGCCCGCATTCTCTATTATCAAACGGTAGCACGGGATGCCTTTGCTCGCTATCTGACCCGAATGACCAAGTATATGCCAATGGTGACCGAAATTTTTGAGGAGTATGGTCTCCCCAGCGACCTGGTCTACTTGGCGATGGTTGAATCGGGATTCAATCCTCATGCATACTCGTGGGCCAGAGCGATGGGAATCTGGCAGTTTATCTCCGAAACGGGTCGTCTTTATGGCCTTGATAGAAATTGGTGGCTTGATGAACGTAAAGACCCTGTGAAATCCACCCACGCCGCCGCACGATTCTTGAAGGATTTATATGCCGAATTCGGCAGTTGGGAACTTGCTTTAGCGGCTTACAATGGCGGTCCGGGGAGAATCAGGAGAACAACCAAGAGTCAGAATACCAGCGATTTTTGGAAATTGCGTCTAAAAAAGCAAACCATGGATTATGTCCCGTTTTTTATGGCGGCCGTTATGATCTGTAAGGATCCGGAGCGATTCGGGTTTGCCGGTATTAATTATGAGCCGGAATTAGTATACGACGAAGTTCGCATCAGCCGAAGTATTGAACTCAGAACAGTAGCCAATGCTCTTGGCTGTTCGGTCGAAATGTTACAAGATTTAAATCCAGAATTGCTTCGTCAGTTTACCCCACCCAACCTTAAATATTATAATCTTCATATTCCGCGAGGCACAAAGGAAATATTTTTGGCCGCCTATGAGGAAATGCCTGCCTCTCGCCAGGCCGGATGGGTTCAGCATCGGGTTGCTCGTGGCGAATCATTGGCTTCGATTGCCAGAAGATATGGTGTGTCGGAATATGCCCTTATGGAAGCCAATAATATTGCTCGAAAGACACGCCTTTCGATAGGAAAAACCTTGGTAATTCCGGTGTCCGGCGAACGCACCTATTCCAATAGTTCGCCAAAGGGAAAGTATTCATATAAAGATAAGGATGGCATCTATGTGGTTCGCTCAGGTGATACCATTTCCGACATTGCTAAAGTTTTTGGTATGACACCCGAGCAGTTGCGGCGTCTGAATAATCTGGGCAGGAAATCTCAAATATATGTCGATCAAAAGCTTAATGTAAGGCAAAATCAATTGCCAAAGGCGTGTCTATACCGTGCAATCCGGCGATACAATATGGGATATTGCCAGGCGATTTGGAATAGACCCAACGGTGTTGTGCAAATTGAATAATCTGGGTAACAAAGGACAAATATACCCGGGACAGAAACTTCTGATTTCGAGCAAACCAGAAAAAAACTGCCAAATATATACCGTAAAAAATGGCGATACAATTTTTGCGATAGCCGCTCTTTTTAATACTACCGTATCAAGAATCATGACTTGGAATAACCTTGGTGATCCCAAATATATAAAAGCCGGTTTACAATTAAGAATTTACTCGGAGTAAAGGAAGCAATTTGGCTCGAAGAAGAGATATAATAATAGGAATTGCAATTATCTTTTCCTTTTTGATAGTTTTCGGATTTCTGGGACTGATGTTTGTCGGCGCTTTCTATGGCGATAGCGAAATATCTGTCGGCGGTCTTGGCTCGAAAGTGGCGGTGGTCGAGGTTTTTGGCACGATTTACAATTCTGAGCCGATTGTGAAGCAATTGAAAAAGTGGGGCAAGGCGCCCAGCGTAAAAGCTATTGTTCTACACATTGATTCTCCGGGTGGGGGGGTAAGTCCAACTCAGGAAATATATGACGAAATATTGCGTATTAGGAAAGAAGATAAAAAAATTATAATTGTCTCAATGGCCTCCATAGCTGCGTCTGGAGCATATTATATTTCCTGTGCGGCTGATAAGATTATGGCCAATCCGGGGACATTGGTTGGTTCAATAGGGGTGATTATTCAGTTTTATACGGCCGGCAAACTATTGGAAAAAGTGGGAATAGAAATTGCCAAAGTCAAATCGGGTAACTCCTCTGGCTGATGGATCAATTTTTACCGGTCGGCAAGCATCTGAATTGGGATTGGTTGACACCCTTGGAGGATTTGAGGATGCCATCAGGTATGCGGCTAATATGGCGGGGATAAAAGGAGAGCCCCGCATAATTAAGGAAGTTAAACAGAAATCAGGGATATTTGATCTGATTGGCTCCACCTTGGGTGGGGTGAGAGAAATTGCCTCTGGAGATATTGGCGGGCCAAGGGTAATGTATTTATATTAATAGTCATAAAAAATATTGATTTACTTATAAAAATTCCTTAGCTTAAGGTCGTTTCTATTAAGTATTTAAGCCATTTAATAATGCCGGTATGTTGAGGTACATATTTTCGATAAAAGAATAAACTATTATGAATAACCTAATAAAATGCCGAGGGAGGATAAAATGACCAAGGCAGATCTGGTGGAAAAGGTAGCCGAAAAGACCGGTCTGACACGAACCGATGTTGCCGTGGTGGTTGATGCATTTTTGGAGACAACCAAGAAGGCAATGGAATCGGGCAATAACATTGAAATTCGAGGATTCGGAACTTTTAAGGTTAAACTTCGGAAAGCAAGAAAAGCCCGTAATCCGAGAACGGGAGACGTGGTTCCGGTGCCGGGGCGGAAGGTGCCTGTTTTCAAACCTTCCAATGAATTCAAGAGTATGATAACTAAACTGCCTGTCTGAACCGGAATATGATACTGACTTAATTCGGAGGATTAATGCCAAGTGGTAAGAAAAGGAAACGTCAAAAAATAAAAACTCATAAACTAAAAAAACGCAGAAGAGCTAATCGGCATAAAAAGAAAATTAGATAGCCAGATTCTGGTTTCTATATAAAATTTGGTATTGACAAGGAAGACTATTCCTCTATGTGTGGGAATGGTTTTCCTTTTATTATTTATCATCGTTGAATACAGCAAGCATTCTTCTATTTAGAACTCATAAGTCATTGTTTTAAAAGCTCTTGTCACCCATTTGTTTTTCGCATGGAGAAGCTTCCGAGGGCATCAATCTTGCTCATATGGAACATGATGAAATATGCATGGATTAGTAAAACTTTTCTGACGGCTTTAGCTGTTATTTTTATTTCGCCGACTATTACTCTTTCCTTAGATAAATATGACCTAATCGTTTCCGATGATAATTCAGGAGCAGATCAATTAACACCCCGTGTTGCGGTCGGGAATTCAGGTAAGTTTATCATTGCCTGGGCTGATAAGCGCAATGGACAGAGCGATATCTATTGCCAGTATTTTGACAGCTCCGGAATGCCGCTGGGAACCAATTGGAAAATCAATGATGATAATTCCGACATACCTCAATTTGAACCTTCCGTATCGGGAAATATTTCTAATCAATTTGCCATGGTCTGGAAGGACTACCGCAATGGCAGTTATCCGTTTCATTCCGATATTTACTTCTGGCCTATAGATACACTCTCCCCTTCGAATCTTAATGTTACTACCGAATTGCCCGATTCATCCCACGAATCACCTGATATTGCGATGCTTTCCGATGGTTCATCGGTGGTGGTATGGTCCGATTACAGAAACCGCAATTGGGATATCTATGGCCAGCGTTTGGGGGTCAATAATCAGTTGCTTGGGAAGAATTTTAGAGTGAATAGCAATGTTGGAACCTATCAACATCATTCTCCCAGGATCGCCGCTTTCCCAAGCGGCGGCTTTGTGGTTGTCTGGTATGATAATCGTTCCGGCAATGATGATATTTTTGTTCAACGATTTGATTTATTTAACAACCCCATTGGCGGGAATCTAAAGGTTAATGATGATCCCGGGACATCAAAACAGGTTTTTCCTGTTGTCGCGGCGGATGGAAAAAAGAGATTTTATGTGGCCTGGGTCGACTGGAGAAATGGCACATATCCCCAGAATCCGGATATATATTTCAGGCGTTTTGATAGTTTGGGAGTGGCTTCTGGTGCCTCGCAGAGGGTCAATCTAAACGATGGTGGACGGCCCCAAAAGGAAGTTTCCATCTGTTCTGATTGGATCGGAAATCTTTGTTTAGTCTGGGCTGATTCTTCTTCGTCGCAATGGGACTGCTATGCGCAGATTGTGGATAATACAGGGAAAATGGTCGGAAATAACTTCAAAATTCATCAAGTTACAACCGGTCGGCAATTGCAGCCTGATGTTGAAACAGACGGCTACAAACTATTTTTTGTCTGGGCCGATTTCCGTTCCGGTGATTTTGACATTTATGCCAGCGTAAAGCAATACAATAGCCCGACCCTTATCGGTGAACCGAATAGTCTTAATTTTACGATGGAGGTTGGGGGAGGCCTGCCGGAGCCCAAAGCGGTGAATATCAAAAATGCCGGATTCGGTGAACTCCATTGGTCGGCAATATCTGTCGCAAATTGGATTTCGGTTAATCCTTTCTCCGGAATAACACCTGCCACCCTTAATGTCTCCATCACCGCTGATACTCTTCCATATGGCAGTTACTATGGCCTTATTAGACTGATAAATCAGGATAGTCATGATTCGGCGGCGATAATTCCGGTCAGGTTGTCGGTAACAGCTCCATTGTTGAAAATCGATCCTGATACCCTTTATTTTAAAGTATTTGCTGCTTTGGGAAATCCGGCTATTCGCAGATTTCAAGTAAATAACCCCGGAACCGGAAATCTTGCCTGGACGGCGGTGGAAAATTGTAGCTGGTTTAGTATTGACTGCCTTATATGATTGTCCATCCTGACTCATTGACCTTTCGAGGTATAAAAGGAGAGACTTTTCACTCCGATATAGAGATTCTCAATATTGGTTCCGGTGTTCTCGATTGGAAAGCTACCGTTCCTCATGGCTGGGTAAAATTAAGCCGCTATAGCGGTACCGATAATGATGTTATAGCTGTGGAATTGACTACCTCCGAATTAAGCGAGGGAGTCAATTACTCACAGATTCTCATATATGATAGCGCCTCATTCAATCAATTGATGACAGTGCCGATTGAGATAGTTTTGCTGTCGCCTGATACGGTACGGTTTTCCAATGTCAATGCCTTTGCTAATGGCACCGCCATTGTCCCCCTGTCGGTAATTTTAACCCATAAGTCAAAGGGGGGATATATCCCCTTTATTTATGATACGGCCCTTGCTATTCTTGATTCCGTTGTCGCCAATTCCAACTCGCTGCCATCGTTCGCAAGTCAATCGTCCGGGATCAAGCAAAATGGCGGCGGAGAGATTGGCTTTAGGATTATTGATTCTCTATGGAATGACAGTTTAATCATTGAGGGGAACTATAATATCGCCAATCTCTATTTTACCGCCGGGAATAATACCGACACAATGTCAATCGATATTCTGGCTTCGGACTCATCCGGTCCATATATAATAGACAGCCTTGATGCCAAAATTATCCCTATTACTG
>JAPLUS010000050.1 GCA_026397495.1 Candidatus Zixiibacteriota bacterium
GACCTACCCCCTTCCATACTCAATTCCATGTGCACCCAACTACAATGTCTTAACAAGAACGTCAAAGACAAAGTACTCATCGCCAAAGCACGATGGGCCGCTCATGTATGTTCCAAAATCCATGACATGCGGACAAATCCACGCGTTGCGTGGGAATATATTCGACTACTCACTGGCGGCTCAATTGCTCATCACAAGAAGAAAGTGACAATGGCAATGAAAATGGCCTGGCTGGCATAATGAGGTAAGGGAGGAAATACCTACGCCAGGAATAATTTCAATTCCTCCTATTGTGCCCACCCGTAATTTCCAATATCCTCGAATAAAAACTTGATTTTAATTTGATTTCTTATCAAATTGATTAATCATGAAAGCAATAATCTGCCCGTCTCCTTTATGGGGAATGAAAGAACGATGTCGAAACCGCGGGGGTTTCGACCTATGGTGATTGCGGCTATCACGGCGCCGACTGATACTTTGAGTCTTCTGAAAGCGGATTTTGATGCCAAGAATTTTCACCCGACCACCCCTTTTCCCCTCAATTTATAGTGTGAATTGTGCCTGAATTACATACCCTTCTCGCCAGTAAAATCTTTCTCTGGGTTGGCTTTAATATCCTCATCCTGATTCTGCTGGCTATCGATCTGGGGATATTCCATCGCAAGAACCATGTCATTACGGTCAAAGAGGGACTCATCTGGAGCGGAATTTGGATTGTGGTTGCCCTGGGTTTCAATTTGGTCGTTTATCTCTGGAAAGGTCATGATACCGGCTTGCAGTTTCTGACCGGTTACCTCATAGAACGGGCGTTGAGTATCGATAATATTTTTGTGTTTTTGGTCATCTTCTCCTATTTTCAGGTACCCGGCCGATATCAGTATCGGGTCCTCTTCTGGGGTATTCTGGGAGCGTTGATCATGCGAGGTCTATTTATTGCTCTGGGAACTATCCTCATCACCAAATTTCACTGGATTCTATATGTTTTCGGGGCCTTTTTGATCATAACAGCAATAAAATTGGCCTTCGGTAAAGAGAAAGAAATCCAGCCGGAAAAGAACCCACTTTTAAGATTGGTGCGTCGCTTCTTGCCGATTACCGAGAATTATGAGAAAGGGCATTTTCTGGTGCGCAGAAAGGGAAAGGCATACGGCACACCGCTTTTAATTGTTCTGCTGGTCGTGGAATCGACCGATCTGATTTTTGCACTCGATTCGATACCGGCGATTTTTGCCATCACGCTCGACCCGTTCATAGTGTACACCTCAAATGTTTTTGCCATTCTGGGATTGCGCGCTCTCTATTTTGCGTTGGCCGGATTAATGCCGCTGTTTTATTATCTCAAGCATGCTCTGGCGGCGATATTGGCCTTCGTAGGATTGAAAATGATTCTGGCCGGGATTGTTAAGATACCCGATCTGCTGGCTTTTGGAGTTATAGCCGGGCTTCTTCTCTTGGCCATAGTATTGTCGCTGATTTTTCCTAAAAAAGGAAATTCTGATATTATCCACGAATAATCATATTTACAATATCTTTGCGTATCAAAAGGCCAACCAATTTAGCTTCTTTGGTTACAAAAACTCGCCTCAAGTTCTTGAAAATCATTAGGGCCGCTACTTCGACCAATGATGTATCCATTGAGACTATCTGATGGTCGGTTTTATAAAGCTGTGAAACCTTAATTTTATCTTCCTGTCTCAGCAATTCCTCAAATGGTTCTACATCCGTTTTGTAGTCGAGAGTGGAGACCATGGTATCGTAATTGGGAAGGGCCGCCTGAATTAAATGCTTGTCGGTGATTTGACCCAGAAGATTCCCGTCAGAATCAACCACGGCTAATGCCGAGAGACGATTTTTGAACATCAAATTGGCCACCTTCTTTAAGGAATCATCAGGCATAACCGTGACGACATCGCGCCGCATCAAGTCCTTAACGGTCAGCTCTTTTTCTATTCTGACACCACTTTGCCATATTATATCAATGGCATCCGCCGGATTCTTGGCTGCGGCAATTTTCCGGAGACTTCCTTCCATTCGGGCGAAAGTGGCAAAGGCCGAAAGAGTCTGCAAATAAAGACGGGGGATATTGGATGGTGTCAGCAACAGAACAACGATGGAGATGGGAATGCGATCGGGGGTTCTATCCTGCAAACCTTTCTTCGATATCCCCAGCAGAATATCCAAATCGGCAACCTCATCAGTTCTGGCGTGCGGAAAAGCAAATCCGTGTCCATAGGAAGTATTTTCGATTTCCTCTCTTTCGATTACGAGCTCTTTTATTGTCTCCAGATTGGCCGCCGGATTTTCTTTCTTAAGAAGCTCCAATAATTCATCAATAGCCATTTCCTTGGTGTTTGCCTTCAGGTCTTCTATTATAAAAACCTCTTTAAGCATGTTAGCCAGACGCATATTTTAATCATTCCTCACTATTTGTCTTATATGCCGATCGGTTAATCGTCCCGGGTGATACAATTCCTCCTGAAACAGCCAGTTTCAAGCCTTCTTCCACGGAGATATTGAGGCAGGTTACCTCTTCCTCGGCGATAAAGATAACAATCCCAGTCATAGGCGTTGGGGTAGAAGGGATAAAGACCCCGATCAGTTTCTCATCCTCTTTAAGTCCCCCTTTAAACTTTATGTGAGTCGTAACAAAACCAATGGCATAAAGGCCATTACGAGGATATTCAATCATAACAACTTCGCGGAAAGCCTTAACATTCGGGATAGTAACCGCTTCAATGAGTTGCTTGGCCGCCAAATAGATTATTCTGATGATTGGCATTTTGCCGAGCATTCTATCGCCGAAATGGAAAAGAGTTGAACCAATTATATTTCGGGTAAGAAAGCCGGTTAATAGAATAATCAGAATCGTGGCTATAATTCCCAACCCGGGAATATTATAACCAAATAACCTTAGTACCAACGGCGAAAGAATCCCGTCGACCGCTTCAAATAGAAAGCGCAAAACAACATAGGTCAAAATAAGGGGGACAACTACCAAAACACCCGACAGGAATTGGCGCCGGAGAATATCTTTTGTCGTTTTCCAAATAGGCATTCTTGAATCCACCCACTAAAGTAATCGGCTCATTCCGTTAATTATATAGTTTGGCATTTGAGTATGTCAATAGAATTGGTAGGCATTATGATTTAGAAGGCAAAAACCTTGGCCGTTTCCGTGGCAAAATTGAGTATCGTTCCCGGGAAGACTCCCCAAAAAATAATACCCGCCACCGCTATAAGTAAAATCAGTCTAGCCAAAAGGGAGGGTTTTATTGGCTGGGCCGGAGTCTCAGGAGAAAAGTACATCATTTTGATAATATTCGCATAATAGTACAATGACACGACGGCTGTCAAAAGGGCCAAAATTACCAACCAAGTGTAACCGGCCTGAATACCAGCAGCAAAAACCAAATACTTTGCGACAAAACCGCCCAGGGGCGGAATTCCGGCCAATGAGAGCAGAAAAATAGTCATGCAGGCCGCAAAAAATGGAGATGATTTGGACAAACCGGCATAATTGACGATATCATCGGAACCTGTTTTATCATTGAAAATGGTGGCGATAGTAAAGGCCCCCATGTTAGCAAAGAGATAGATAAACATGTAGTATCCTACCGCCGCAACTCCCATCGTTGAGGCCGCTACCATTCCCACCATCACATACCCGATTTGAGCAATCGAGGAGTAGGCCAACATTCGTTTTATATTCCTTTGCCGGAGGGCGGTAATATTGCCGATAATCATTGCCGCCGAAGCCAGTATGGCCACAATAATTCCCCAATCCAAGGGTTTCATGACGTCGGTAGAAAAAGCGATCAAGCCATTGACAAATATGCGGGAAAAAGCAATCACACCGGCCGCTTTCGAGCCGACCGAAAGAAATCCGGTAATAGGCGTTGGAGCTCCCTGATAAACATCCGGCGCCCACATATGGAATGGCACCAAAGCCAGTTTGAAACCGATTCCGGCTATAATCATAACCATAGCCAGAATTAACCCGGGGCCAATCTTGCCATAAGTCAGGAATATCACTGACAAATTAATCTTGATACCTACCAGATAAGTACTTCCGGTCATACCATAGAGCAAGGATAGCCCGTAAAGCAAAATGGCTGATGAAAAAGCTCCCACGATGAGATACTTCAACCCCGCTTCGACCGACAATTTGTCATCTTTATAATAAGCTACCAGAACGTAGAGCGGGATAGTTGTTAGCTCAAGCCCAACATACAGAGTAAGAAGCTCGTTAGCTGATGATAGAAACATCATTCCGACCGTCGAAAGAAGAATTAGACCATAATATTCGCCGCGGTGATTCCGGATTTTTTCTGAAGCAATTTCAAATGATGCGCCAATGGCCATAAAAGCTGAGCCAAGGAAGATAATTTTAAAAAAGACCGACAGCGAATCGGACGAAAACATCCCGTGATAAAGAATTCCGCCATGGAAGAAAATCAGCAGAATTCCCGTTATGGCTATTCCCGCAAGGGCTATATATCCAATCTGTCTCGGGTTTTTTCTTTTAATACCCAAATCATAGGCAAAAATGAAAAGGGCCGATAGAAATAGAAAAACTTCGGGAATTAGAATTCTTAAATTACTGCCGGTCATATTTCATATACCTATCGCGCCATCAGATTGACTATATTTTCAAGAGTGGCTTTCATCATATTTGACAACGGCGAGGGGTAAACGCCGATAAAGATAGTCAATATCGCCAGTGGAACCAGAGTCAAAATCTCGCGAAGATTGATTTCTGTTAATCCACCCCATTTGGCAAGATTGAATTCACCCAGGAACATCCTCTGTACCATACGGAGTATATATCCAGCCGTTAAAACCACGCCGATTACAGCGAAGATAGTTATTAGTTTGAAGCTGCCAAAAGAACCAATAAAAACCATAAATTCCGAGACAAATCCGGACATCCCCGGTAAACCAAGGGAAGCCATTGAAAAGAGCACCATTAATCCGGTAAAAACCGGGATCTTCACACCCAGACCGCCAAAAGCGGCAATCTCGCGAGTATGGGCCCGATCGTAGAGCATTCCCACCATAAGGAACAGCGCCCCGGTAATAAGACCATGGCTGACCATTTGAAACATACATCCGGTCATAGCCGTAACCGATGAGAAAGCCCCGAGCGCCAGCAGACAGTAACCCATATGAGAAACCGAGGAATAAGCCACCAGTTTTTTTAAGTCTGTCTGCGCCATTGAAACCAAGGCACCGTAGATGATGCCTACTAAGCCCAAAATGGCGATAGGTATGCTGAAATATCTGACGGCCTGAGGGAACATTGGCCATGAAACACGGAGCATACCATAGGTTCCCATTTTCAAAAGAACGCCGGCCAGGATAACCGATACGGCCGTCGGTGCTTCAACGTGAGCATCCGGCAACCAGGTATGGAATGGCCAAACCGGCACCTTTATAGCGAAGGCAATAAAGAAAAAGACAAAACAGAATAACTGCAGAGAATGAGTCAGGGCCGGAGCGGTTTGTATCAGCTCTATCATATTAAGAGTGTGCGGCTCGCTGGTGAAATATAGAATCAGTATGGATACCAGCATGAAAATCGAACCGAATAAGGTATATAAAAAGAACTTGATGGCGGCATATTCTTTCCTTGGGCCGCCCCAGATACCGATTAAGAAATACATCGGTACCAGCATCACTTCCCAGAAAACATAGAAAAGGAAAAAATCTAAAGCGCTGAAGACGCCCATCATTCCGGTTTCAAGAAGGAGAAAGAAAATGAAAGAAGCATATATAATTGAAATAAAGGAAAGAAGGCCGGTTAGGAAGATCATCGGTACAGAAATGCCGTCGGCACCCAAAAAGTAATGAACGTTAATGGCCGAAATCCAGTTGAAGGGTCCCTCCACAAAAGCCATAGCCGACGAGGATGAATAATTTATATAGTAATCGTAGGTTAAATAGAAGGATAGAATCATCGGAACAAAAGAGAAGAAAGCCGCTGTCCAACGGACAGCATTGGGTCTTGCTTTGGGCATAAAGAGTATTGCCAAAAATCCCAGGATGGGAAAGAATATAATGTAGCTTAGAATATTCATATATTTACTCTGTCCTCCTAATCTTGAACATTCGTTTCCGTGCTTGCCTTTTCCATACCCGAGGTTCTGATAATTGAGCGGATAAGCACCATAATGGACGCCCCCAGAAGATAGTAAATGAAACCTCTGGAAGTGACCCTATAGATAATCAGCCCAACCGCTGAGCCGATAACAATCAGCGTATAAAATTGCAATGATCCATTCTGCAGATAACGGAATAGCCGGGCCCCGGCCATACAGGCATATCCCATGCCATTTACCGCTCCATCGACAATATATTGATCGAACCACTGCTTGATATCTGCCCACTTAATGATCAACCAGCCGACAAAATTGACCAGACCGTCAATGATATGAGCATCAAACCACCACAAAAAATCAGTAAACTTCAGCAGCGGTTGTATAATGACAATATTATAAAATTCATCGATATAGTATTTATTGTAGAGAAGAGTGTGAAGCGGTTTAAATTTTTCTGCCAGAGCATCGGCCGAGAACCTTTGTTTATAGTAAATCATATAGGCCAACCCGATTCCGGACAGCGCCACGACGGTTGAGGCCAGCATCAGGATATAGGAGGGTTCGGAATGATGAATTTGCTCATGGTAGACAAACGAAGAAAAGCCATGCGATAGCCAAGGCAAACCGACCCAGCCGGCGCCGATTGACAAAAAGGCCAAAAACATCAGCGGCCAAGTCATCGTGTTGGGCGACTCATGAGCGTGGTCATATTTTTCCTGTACCCGTGGTTTACCGGTAAACGCCAAGAAACATAAGCGGAACATATAAAAAGCCGTCATAAAGGCTATAGTCAGTGCTAAGAACATGAATACCGGATGTCCGGCAGTGGTAGCCACGATTTCATCTTTGGACCAGAACCCTGACAAGGGGAATATTCCGGCGATGGAAAGGGAGGCGATGAAAAAAGTGGTCGCCGTTATTTTCATTTTTTTTGAAAGACCGCCCATATCCTGAATGTCATTGGTGTGAACGGCATGAATCACCGAACCGGCACCGAGGAAAAGCAAGGCCTTGAAAAAGGCGTGGGTCATCAGATGGAAAGTTCCGGCGACAAATCCGGGGGAATGATGCCCCAAGGCGGTATCGGCGCCATACAACCCTAGCGCCATAATCATATAACCCAGCTGACTGACTGTAGAATAAGCCAAGATTCTTTTTATATCATTTTGCACTAAAGCAATTGTTGCCGCCATAAGGGAGGTGATGACACCTATCACAGCTATTGCCGTTGAAGCCTCCGCCGATCCGACAAAAAGTGACATGGCCCGGGCAACCAGATAAACGCCGGCGGCTACCATAGTGGCGGCATGAATCAAAGCGGAAACGGGAGTGGGACCTTCCATTGCATCCGGCAGCCATACATGAAGCGGAAATTGCGCCGATTTTCCAACGGCTCCGCAGAAAATAAAGATCCCCGCCAGAGTAATGATTCCCGGTGCCAGGACTCCGGAGGCCACTTTCTCAAAAACCTGCTGATAGTTCAAAGTGCCGGCATAGGCCGCTAAAATTAAAATGCCTATAATAAACCCAAGGTCGCCTATGCGGGTGGTGATAAACGCCTTTTTTCCGGCATCCGCCGCCGATTTTTTCTCAAACCAGAAACCGATTAAAAGGTAACTTGTCAGCCCCACCAATTCCCAAAAAATGAAGAGCATAAAGAAATTATTGGCGATGACCAAACCCAGCATGGAGAAAGTGAATAATGATAAATAAGAAAAATAGCGACTGTAGCGCGGATCGCCGTGCATATAGCCGATTGAATATATCTGAACACAGCTGCTGACAATGGTGACGATCATCAGCATCACCGCGGTAAGCGGGTCAATATACATTCCCAATTCCAGATGAAGGGAAGGGTGGGTGATAAAAGGGATTGCCTTTTCCATTGGCAGGCCATGTCGGGACAGCATCGCAGCCAAAACAAATAGGGAATGAACCAGGGCAATTAAAACCATCCCGATGGATATATAAGACGAAAGCCTTTCCTTCCACCGGGTGAAAAACAGTATCGCCACGAATGCCAAAAGGGGATAAAAAGGTATTAAATAGGTATTCTCAAGCATATTACCACTTCATTATATTCATCTGATCTACATCAATACCCTGCCAGTTGCGGTATAGCAGAAGCACTATGGCCAGGCCGACCACCGCCTCGGCGGCGGCGATAACCACTACAAAAATGGCAAATATCTGACCGGTTAGACCGGCGGCTCCGATATATTTATTGAATGCCACCAGATTTATATTGGCGGCATTGAACATCAATTCTAACGACATCAGGATGCCCACCGCATTCCGGCGGGTGAGGACGCCAAAAATCCCGATTGCGAAAAGTATTGCCGCCAGCGCCAAATATTGAAGCATCTATGTTCCTTCCTTTCGAGCCAGGACGATCGCACCAATCAATGCCGCCAGAAGCACCACCGAGACAATTTCAAATGGCAGGACATAATCATTCATCAGAAGTTTGCCGATGGTTAGCGTGTTATGCTCAGGCATAGGACGATCGGTAATCCTCCAGACAGTATTGGCGATTGAGGCCAGGCTGGCCAGCAGAAATCCGGCGCAGATGAATACGGCCAGGGTTACCTGTTCGTTGCTCTGCTTTATCTTCCGCGAAGTAAGATGCGAGGTTAGCATTATGGCAAATATTATCAGCACAGAAACGGCTCCGACATATATCAGTACCTGCACCGCCGCCAGAAATTCCGCATTAAGAAGAATATAGATTCCCGCCACGCCGAATAAGACCAATATCAGGAATAATGCCGAATGAAAGATATTTTTCAGCGTCACGACACATATGGCCGCAATAACAATGATAAACGACAGGAGGTAGAAGACCAATTGTGAGCTTTCAGCTTCCATTATTATTTTTACTCGCTTGAATGTTCTTATTTGGTTCTGTTTCTGCCAACGGCTCGGCCTTTGCGGGCGGTGGCTTCTTTCTCTTAAGCATTTCGTACGGCACATCACGGCCGACTTCCTGTAATTTACTCGCTTGCCATATCAATTCATCACTGCGGTAGGTGGAAAATTCATACTTATTAGCCATTTTAATAGCCGAGAAGTTACAGGCCTCTTCGCAGAGCCCGCAGAAACAACATAAACCGTTATTAACGATGAAGTCTTTTAAAATCCTTTTTCCCTTTTCGTCTTTGTCATATTGTATGTCAATGGCGGCGGTCGGACAGGCCTTCATACAGAGCAGGCAAACGGTACAATTCAATTTTCCGGTTTCTTTGTCGGAGAGTAAAACCACAATGCCGCGCGATCGCTCCGGCATCGGCCACCTTTCCGCCGGATATTGAACCGTAATAGCATGCCGTCCAAGATGCTTGCCGGTGGTAAATAATCCGACCACCAAATTCTTTATGTCCTTAATCAGTTTTTTCACCAATTGAACCACTTTGAATATTTCATAAGCCCGGCCAGGATAAGATTCGCAAATGAAACCGGGAGCAAGAATTTCCATGAGAATTCCATCAATTGGTCAACCCGCAATCTTGGATATGTCCAGCGGAACCACATCAAGATGAAAACCAAGAAGAGAGTTTTGCCCATAAACCATATCCATGAGGGGAGAAATGGCCCCTGCCAGCCGCCCAGAAATAGTGTGGCGCCTATGGCAGAGACCGTAAACATATTGACGAATTCCGCCAGAAAAAACATGGCGAATTTCATTCCGGAATACTCGATATTGAATCCGGCTACCAATTCCTGCTCGGCTTCGGGAAGATCAAAGGGGGTGCGGTTGGTTTCGGCGGTACCGGCAATCAAATATATGATGAAAGCAATCGGGCCGAAGGGAAGGCGGAAGATGTACCATTGATAGATTTTAGCCTGCGATTGGACAATATCCATCATCGATAACGACTCGGTAAATAAAACTATGGTCAAAATGGAAATCATCATCGGCACTTCGTAACTGACTATCTGGGCGGCGGAACGCATCCCGCCCAAAAGAGCATATTTATTGTTGGAGCCCCATCCGGCCATCAAAAGCGATATGACTGTAAAAGTGGTAATGGCGACGATATAGAGGATGCCGATATTGAGATCGGAAACAATCAACCCTTTACCGAAGGGAATGCAAACATATGCTAGAAAGGCGGCCACGAAGGCAATCACCGGTGCCCAGAAAAATACGGATCGATCGGCGGTAGAGGGGATAATATCTTCTTTTTGCAGAAGCTTAATGGCATCAGCGATGGTTTGCAGCCAACCATGCCAGCCGGTCCGCATCGGACCAAACCGTTGTTGAATATGAGCCGAAACTTTTCTTTCCCACCAAACCAAGAATAGAGCAACCACAGCGAGGAAGCCAAACATAATAAACCCGGCGCATATCAGGGCAATTATATCCACCCAAAGCTGGGGAAGTCCGGATGAGACCAATAGCTCATAAAGATATTTGAAAAGGCCGGCCATTTCCATTATCTATCAACCTCCGGCATGATGACATCCATTGAGGCCATAATGGCGACCAAATCCGCAATTTTGCCGCCTTTAGCGATTTCAGGTATAACCTGTAAGTGATTGTATGAGCCGCCGCGCAGTTTTACTCTTAAGGGTTTCTTTGAATCACCGGCCGATTGTATATAGACACCCATCTCGCCTCGGGAATTCTCAATTCGGCTGTAGACTTCTCCCTTGGGCGGCTTAAAATTGGCGGAAACCTTGGCCTTGATTTCCCCGGCTGGTATTTTCTCAATTGCCTGTCGAACGATTTTGGCCGACTGTCGCATTTCATTTATGCGGACCATATATCGATCGTAGCAATCGCCATTCTGACCGATCGGGATTTCGAATTCAAAACGATCATAAATGGAAT
>JAPLUS010000044.1 GCA_026397495.1 Candidatus Zixiibacteriota bacterium
CCTTTGCCGCCGCCCATCGGAAGAGTGGTGAGGCTGTTTTTGAAGACTTGTTCAAAACCCAAGAACTTCAATATGCCGAGATTGACACTGGGGTGAAAGCGCAGGCCGCCCTTATAAGGGCCAATAGCACTGTTGAATTCCACGCGGAAACCGCGGTTGACTTGTACCTTGCCTTTGTCGTCGACCCACGGTACCCGGAAGATAATAGTTCTTTCCGGCTCGACAATTCTCTCCACGATTTTGGCTTCGACATATTCCGGGTGTCTTTCCAAAACCGGTTCAAGACATTCCAAAACCTCATGAACGGCCTGATGAAATTCAGGCTCAGCCGGGTTCTTGGCCTTGACCATAGCCATAACTGATTGCAGATACTGATTCATTCTTGACTCCTTGCCATTTTAGAACTCAAGTATTTTGATAATTATTTCACAAATTTCCCTGAATCTATTTAATATGGAGCGAAAGTCAACAGCTTTCCTGTAAAAAAACCATCATTTTTTGACTGGACAAGGAGGAAACCGGTATTTATATTAGCGCAGTTATTGGCAGTTTATAAAATAGCAAGAGTTTTGGGTATTCTACAAAAATTGTTGGTTCCGGGGGCGCAGCCGTCTATCTGGGCCGGTCGATTTTTCAATTTGGGCACTTCTCTTTGTTTAATAATTATAACAGATTCAACATTATTAGGAGTTCAGAATGAACATCTATGTCGGTAATTTGTCATTCGAGGCAACTGAAGATGACTTGCGGCAGGCTTTCGAAGGCTTTGGCAAAGTCGCCAGTGTAACGATTCTTAAAGACAAATTCAGCGGAAAATCTCGCGGCTTTGGATTTGTGGAAATGCCGGCGAGCGAAGAGGCTCAGGCGGCCATAGCCGGATTGGACGGCAAAGATCTTAGAGACCGGGCTCTTAAGGTCAATGAGGCTCGCCCTCAGACTGACCGCGGCGATCGGGGCAGCGGCGGACGTCGTTAATAATTTTCTATAAAGTTGTTTCCGATACCCGTTGAAAGTCAACTTTCGACGGGTCAAGAAAAATCTTGCAATAAGGTCAATTTGGGATTGGCTAAGACGGCTGACATAGACGTCTATTATATAGCTTTCGTCAGCCTTCGGCTAACGGCTATCGGGAGATTATATGAAGAGATTGTTCCTTTGTGTTTTTTTGTTGGTGTTGATGGCTGTCGGCTATCCAATAATGGCCAATGGTATTTCCACTGACCGCAAGCATATCGCCATATCCGCCGGCTTGGCTTTTCCTGGAACCGGAAGTAATATCTATGAGACTAAGGCACTACCACCCCAATTTGATTGGTCCGTGGGATATTATATAGTTCCTCGTTTTTCTTTGGGCTGGCGCGGGTATCTTTCTAATGTATCCGGCAAGGGGAAGACCAGATTTCTCTGGGGAATGGGGCCGCAATTGAATTTTATTGCCGCTGAAAGTAATAAAACCCAAATATATTTTGGAATGGCTGGACTTTATCTGGATCCTCCTGATAACGATCCTTATGACCATTATTCTTTCGGTATCTCCTTAGAAGCCTCTATGGGTGTTACTAATATGGTTTCACGGACAATAGGTATTTATGGTGGCGTGTCCTTTCAAATGATAGGCTTTTCGTCGAAGACATACCGTTATTCAGGAGGTGGAGGATATTGGCTTAATCTAAGTATCGGGATCACAAAATTCATATTTTGATTTTCCGAGGAAATTTGTCGATAGCGAGCCAATAGCGCCATACCTCTTGTCGTTCTGTCTTTTTTTTATATTGTTCCCACAGGAGGGACTGTTGATAAAGTGCAGGCGTAAGAGCAACAGCCGTTATAATTATGCATTGAATAGCTATTGAAAAAGTTTCAAAAAATAAAAAAGCACACTTCTTGGGGAAATATTATTAGTATTGTCATCTACAACTTGATCGGGGATCTCCGCCGCAGGGAATGACAGATTGGGGTGGGGGCTGTTGGAATCCAGTAGTTATTTAATTAAAAATTGAATCCCCCCTTGATATTTGCCGTATTTTTTAGATATTAGATGGCGATATGCGTGCACAATATTGTATGTCGAACTATAAAACAGGGAGAAAACCTGATGACTTATCGAAAGATGATTTCGGCCATTCTTGTTCTGATGGTGATGGGGGTTCTGGTAATGGCTGATGGACATGAAGCCCTGGCTGAAGATTCATTAGCTGTTGTCAAAGAGGCGCCTACACGGGCTCAAATTGACGCCAAATACAAGTGGAAACTGGAAGATCTCTATCCGACTGATGAAGTTTGGGAAAAGACTCTGGGTGAACTGAAAGACAACATGCAGCGCTTTAAAAATTTTGAAGGGAAGCTGGGGAGTTCCTCCGATTATCTGGCCGAATGTCTGATTTTAAATGATTCTCTCACTTCGATTCTACATCGTCTAATAGTCTATAGCGGACTTAAGAAAGATGAGGACAATCGTGTCGGGAAATATATGGAGATGGTTGACCGGGCATCGACAGTGGCCTCGCAATTTAATCAGCTATCAGCCTATATTGAGCCCGAAATAATAGCGATTTCTGACGACACTTTAAAATCCTATATCAATACCAATCCCAAACTTGGGCTGTACCGTTTCTACATAGAAGACCTTATCCGGCGGAAAGCCCATATTATGTCCACCGAAGTTGAAAATATTTTGGCTATGACCGGCAATGTTACCCGCGGTTTTGGTGGGATTTTCTCTATGATTGATGATGCCGATATCAAGTATCCCTCTATCAAAGATGAAAACGGTAATTTGGTGGAATTGACAAAGGAACGTTTTAGCATATTTTTAGAATCGACCGACCGCAGAGTTCGCAAGGATGCCAGTGATGCCTACACCAAAGCCTATTTTGCCTATCAGAATACACTTGGCGCCACCCTCAGCTCATC
>JAPLUS010000455.1 GCA_026397495.1 Candidatus Zixiibacteriota bacterium
GAGGAAGCAAAATGGAAAAGTTGATGATCACGGCTGCGATTACAGGATCGCGGAACACACGAATGCAGACGCCCTATATTCCAGTTCTCCCGGAAGAGATTGCTCAGTCAGGGATTGAGGCCTGGGAGGCGGGCGCCTCTGTGCTTCACATTCATGCCAGAGATCCTAAGACAGGGCTGGGCACCCAGGATCGATCGATCTTTGAAGAAATAGTGAGTCGCATTCGGGGCCAAACGGATGCAGTCATCTGTCTAACAACGAGCGGGATTCCAGGAAGGAACCTGCCGATTGAGGAGAGGTTTCAGCCTCTCTCCTTGAAGCCGGAGATGGTCTCCTTTGATGCGGGCTCAATGAATATGGGTGAAATTTTTTTTCACAATCCACCTGAATTCTTGGAGGCGTTGGCCGAGAAAATAAAAACCTTGAGGATTAAGCCTGAACTGGAGGTCTTTGATGTAGGGATGATTGACAACTGCCAACGATATCTGGAGAAAGGCCTCCTTGAAGCTCCCCTCCATTTTCAGTTTGTGTTGGGGGCACCTGGAGGGAGCCCTGCCAATGTTAAATCGCTTCTTTACCTTTCAGAGATCGTCCCCTCCGGTTCGACTTGGTCTATGGGAGGAATCGGTGCAAGTCAGCTTTCGATGGCCATGGTAGCCATGGTCATGGGAGGGCATGCTCGGGTCGGATTGGAGGACAACATCTATTATTCAAAGGGTGTTCTCGCCAAGAATAACGCAGAACTTGTTGGACGTGTCGTCAGGATCGCAAGGGAGTTCGGAAGGGAAGTGGCGACTCCGCAGGAGGCAAGAAGAATCTTGAGTCTGCCGTAATGCCCCAGAAACTGAGAAAAAATTGGTCTGTTCTTTTTTCCGCCCTCTCAGGTCGAGTCTCTATCCAAGACTTTAGAATCGCGGAGCGTTATAAGTAGGACAGCCTTTCTCGGTAGCAAATCTTTGGAGTTATTAGTATTGATGCTTGTTTGGTTTAACTGTTAAAGGCGCCGCCCTGCCTTCGCCGAAGCGGCTACGCGCAGGCAGGTCTAAAGTTTTTCCAAGAGCCTCGTCCTTACGGGCGAATGGTTGTTTTTACCAAGCATTCATTTTTCCCACAGCTTCTGAGTCGCGTACTCAACTTAAACCTCCATTCTCAACCCTCCCCGTTTTTTTGAAGCCCAAGGAACTGCCCAGCAAGATCATTTTTTCTGCCTGGGTATGCATGACTTTTTGTCCTGCACAGATTAGACATTTTGTCAGCATAATTTTATTAATAACGTCAATATGTTAGCTGTTTTCCCCCACCAGTTTTTCCTCAGTTGAGGAAACTTTCTCTATCTCCTGGCAAGAAGTCAAAAGAACCTGCGCAAATGATTCTCTTTAGCTTTCAAATAGTTAAAAGAACCCAATCGTGAGGAGTGGATTGGCATAGAACCTGCACAATTTGATATCGAGTGATTAGTCAAGGAGACTTCCATGAATCCAATGTTTGGTCAGCTTGCCTCAATTCACTTTCTTCTCATCATGCTTCTGATCTCTGGCGCTTTTGCGTTTTTGAGGATTGTAAAAAATCTCTTGGAGGTGTAAAGACCTATGACGTGGATGGCGGCCCATGTAAAAAGTGCGTTTAAGGCAGAAGAGTTTATCATCAAGAGGACCGTCCTCTGGACGATTGTCTTCACGGATGCTTTCTTTCTTTCCGGTCT
>JAPLUS010000337.1 GCA_026397495.1 Candidatus Zixiibacteriota bacterium
ACGCATCTGGGCAAAATGGGGATAAAGTGCGGCATTCTTGAGGATGGTTTGGTAATTGAGGGAAAGAGTGAATTAAATGGCGGTGATTTCGGCCTTTTCCATAATAGAGAAATCGCCCTGGCTTTCTATTTGGCGGCTTTAACCGGGCACGGGAAATCGACTTTCGAGAATTTCGAAATCATAAACGATAATTACCCTGATTTTGTTGTCATGATGGAGAATATCGCCGGGAGGAGAAACCATTTTTGAAATGCGGCGAGACATTGATATTTATTTTTTTACCTCGAATTTCCAAATTCATGAGCCATTTTTGAAATTCTAATATCCTAAACCTATGGCCAAAATCGAGCATATTACGGAAGGCCCAATTTTCTCAACTATTTTGAGATTGGCCTGGCCCTTATTGGCATCGATGTTTCTAGAGTTTATGATGTCAATTGCCAACTATTTCTGGGTTGGCTTTCTCGGTACTCCAGAACAGGATGCGGTGACTACCTCCATAATAGTAACCTGGACTGTCTATGCTACTATTTCCATAATTGTTATTGGGATTACGGCTCTGGTTTCAAGAGCCATTGGCGCCAAAGATAAAGAGAAGGCGGCCTATATATCCAAGCAGGGGATATTAATGGCCATCGGCGTCGGCGCCTTTTTTACAGTCGTAGGGATAATAATGGCACCTCACATCATGAAATTTTTGAAAGCAGATCCTCAGGTGGCCGCTTTGGGTGCGTCATATTTAAGAGTATATTTTATTGGGATAGGATTCTTTTATATCAATGATGCCTTAGGCGCCATTTTTAGGGCTTCAGGCAATACCCGTTCGCCGATGTTTTCCTATGTTACGGCCACCCTGCTCAATATTGTTCTGGATCCTTTCTTGATATTTGGCTGGGGACCCTTCCCGCGTTTAGGTGTGGCTGGAGCGGCAACAGCAACCGTAATATCGGTCTTTATCGGTTTTATAATATTCTTATGGCTTATTTTAAAAGGGAAGTTGGATTTCTCGCTTGCCGGCTGGTACCGAAATCATCCTGATTTTCAAATGATGCTTAAGATGCTCAAAATAGGGATCCCCATTTCAATACAGAATATAACTTTTGTTTGTATCTACTGGTTTATTATTCAAATGGTGCATCAATTTGGAAGCTCCGCCGGTGCGGCTATGGGGATTGGCAACCGGCTGGAAGCGCTTTCATACTTGGTTGCTTTTGGCTTTTCGGTGGATACTTCCACTCTGGTTGGTCAAAATTTAGGGGCCAAACAGCCGGAACGGGCGGCTAAGTGTGCTTGGGGTTCAGTGGGGATAATAATCATAGAAACCTTTATAGTTTCTATAACCTTTGTTTGTTTTCCGGATTTTATCACCAGTATATTTACCTCTGACCCGAAGGTTCATAAAATCGCCAGTGATTATGTGTTCATCCTTGGGTTGTCTCAGATTTTTATGGGAATCGAAATAGTCCTCGAGGGGGCTTTTTCCGGCGCCGGAGATACCCTTCCGCCTATGACCGTTTCCATCCCGTGGTCAATAGCCCGTCTGCCCATGGCCTATTATTTCTGTTTTGTATTAGACATGGGCATCAATGGCATCTGGTGGACCTTGACTATTACCTCATTTTTCAAGGCGGTTATTTTGTTTTTCTGGTTCCGCAGAGGGAATTGGAAGAATAAAGCTCTCTGATAATAGCTTGACTTTAAAAGAGAAGCGGCTTTAAATGTAAGCTATTATGCCTACCGGTCTGATACAATTGATTCATGAGGAAAAACATCAAGCTCCGGCCGGACATCCGGAAAATGCGGAGCGTCTTAAGAAAGCTCTTGAATACGTGATTTCTTCAGATATCGGGCATAATTTGGTCACGGTTGCACCGGGAGGTGCTGATTCCTCGGCCATATATGAAGTGCACAGCCAGAAATATCTGAATCATTTGCGTATGGCCGCCGAACGGGGCGATCAATATCTTGATGAAGACACTTATCTGACTACGGGAAGTTTCGCCGCCGCTTGGGAGACGGCCCTGGCGGCTGTGGCCGCGGTTGATTTGATTTTCAGTAATAGATATAAGCGTCTTCTTCTGGCGGCGCGTCCTCCCGGCCATCATGCCGAATATGATCGGGGGATGGGATTTTGTATGATTAATAATACGGCGGTAGCCGCCGAACAGGCCTGTTTAAAATATGGCATTAAACGGGTGGCAGTGATTGATTGGGATGTTCATCATGGCAACGGCACTCAGAATATTTTCTATAATCGGTCCGATGTCTTCTATATTTCCTTGCACCGTTTTCCTTTCTATCCCGGTTCGGGGAAAATGAATGAGCGGGGCGTCTCTGAAGGGCAAGGATATACTCTGAATATCCCTCTTCCCGCTGGAGCCAATGATGAAGTGTATCTGGCGGCGTTTGATAAAATAGTTGTCCCGGCCATGGAAGATTATCAACCGGAGTTTATTGTGATAACCGCGGGATTTGATGCCCATCGCCATGACCCTTTGGGAGGGATGAATCTCACCGAGTATATTTTTGGTATAATTACCCAGAGGCTGTTAAAAATAGCCAATAAATATGCTGACGGCAGAGTATTATCAATTTTGGAGGGCGGATATAATCCGCTGGCTAATGCTTTATCGCTCTATTGTCATTTAAAGGAGTTACAAGAGAACTGATGGAAAGATATATTAAATTTGAGACCGCGGAAGGTATTGGATGGGGAGTCTTTGAAGATGGAAAAATTGTTGGGCTGTCGGGTAATCCGGCCTGCGGATTCGAAAATACCGGCCTATTTTATCAACCTTCGGCGGTAAAGCTCTTAGCCCCGGTTGAGCCGACCAAGATTATCTGTGTCGGTCTGAATTACCGAGAACATATTTTAGAAAATCAGGCTTTTGACGAAACGGAATCACAAGCAACAGATGGGGTGCCGGAGGAACCGATACTGTTTCTGAAGCCGCCTTCGGCTTTGATTGGCCCCGGCGAGAGAATTACCCTCCCTGAAATGGCAAAGCGCGTTGATTATGAGGCTGAATTGGGAGTGGTGATTGGCAGAGAATGCCATAATGTTGCTTCTATTGAAGCCGAGGATTATATTTTTGGGTTTACCTGTATCAATGATGTTACCGCCCGTGATTTGCAGCAGAAAGATATCCAGTGGACAAGGGCCAAAGGATTCGATACCTTCTGTCCGGTCGGTCCCTGGGTTGTGGATAATCTCAAATATGAAAATTTGTCGGTGGAAGCTTATCTAAATGGCGAACGGCGACAATCATCACGGATATCGGCGATGATATTCCCGATTGCCATTTTGATTAGTTTTATTTCCAAGATAATGACCCTTTATCCCGGGGATTTAATTGCTACCGGGACACCGGCTGGAGTCGGTCCTATGCAGACCGGGGATAGAATTGAGATCAGAATTGAAGGAATTGGTTCATTGGTCAATGATGTCATTTAAAATAATCGGGTTAGTGTTAGCCGCTTTTCTTAGTCTGTCAGAGGCGGTTTCGGCGCAAGACACTCTAAAGATCAAGGCTTCTCTTGATACCCTCAAGAAAGAAATCACGGGCAGGGTTCTCTATCAGCTTCCCCGCTACCCCAATCTTATAACATTTGAATTTCAACTTTTTCCAAATGTCTACTCATCTCCCGAGACACCTTATTTGAAATGGCATTTTTCGTCTTCGAATTCTACCCCCGCCAATAAAGTGTCAGGTGATATGAAAATAGATTCGATTTTGCTGGATCAGAAGAACGTAAGTGAATATCTAAAGATTGATTATACCAAAGGGGTGCTTTTGATTCCAGGGATGAAGCTAAATGGCAAAACGGTGACTATATATTTTACGACCAAAATACCGGCTTTGGGCGATAGGCTTTCATATTATAATGAAGATTATCTGCTTGATGGTTGGTTTCCGACTCCGGCCATCTTAAAAGAGGATGGTACCTGGTACCACCCCTATTATGGGCCCTTAAGTGAGCTGGTTGGAGAATATTTCCAATACGATTTATCGTTGACGGTTCCCCGATCATTGATGGTGATAACGGCAGTACCCTCTGACAGTTCCCGCCATGATGGCTTACTTATTTGTCATCATTATTCTTTTGGCCCGGCGCACGATTTAGCTTTAATAATATCACCCGATTATTTGGTAGATACACTGGTGGTGGAATCGATAATATGCCGTTTTTTCTACCATCGGTATGAGCAGCCGGCGCTTAAGGTGACCAAAGATGCCGTCACAAAAACCCTCAAATATATGATGAATAAAGTCGGTCCTTTTCGATATAAATATTTAAACCTTGCCTTCGTTGATTTTGGCCATTTTGGGGGACTGGAATTTCCGGCTCTGGTTTTACTTCATTCACCGCGGCAGAATACAATGGTTTCTAATTTGTACCCCTGTCTGGCTATCCATGAAATCGTCCATCAGTGGTTTTACGGGATGATTGGTTCTGATCAGATTGAAACTCCATGGATGGATGAATCCACAGCGGATTATTTTACAGAACGAATTCTTCAAACCTATTGGGGCAGAGATGCAAATCTCTATGATTTCGCCGGTTTTGAAATTACGGGCAATGATATTCTAAGGATGTCACTAAAGCTCTCTATGACCCACAGCATTATTAATAAACCGGCCTATGCTTTTGCCGGCAGCGCTGATTATTGGGAAGCGGTCTATGTTCGCGGGGCGTTGGTTATGGCGACACTTGATAATCTTATGGGAGATTCATTATCAGGCGAATTCTGGCGAACCTATTATAACCGTTTTCTTTTTAAATGTCCGAGTTCCGATCAATTCCTGCGGACGGTTGCCAATATTGCGGGCCAAAAAATTAGAAATACTCTGGAGAATATGTTGACAGGATCGGGAAAGATTGATTATTCCGTCTTCGATTTAACCAATCGGAAAGCGGATTCAGCTTTCGAGGTATCTTTTATTCTCCGTCGGGAAGGAGGGCTGGATTTTCCCGTGGATTATATGATAATCCTCAACAATGGCAAAATCCTGAATTACCAATGGAATGGAATTTATGATGTCGAGCGGATAACGTTCCGGCTTTCTCATCCCGCCGCTGAGGTGATAATTGACCCGGAACAGAAATATGCCATTGACGTCAATTTTCTCAATAATTCCATCATGGCTACTCCCGATAGTAGACCAATATCCCGCTTATCATCCGGAATAATGTTTTTGATTGAGTCGCTTTTAAGTTTTGCAGGTGGGGTATAAATGGTTATCGTGATAAAACAACTCAAGAAATTGATTCATATAAAATCCCTTTGGCTATCCCTGTATCTGCTGAAAGCAATTTTGTCCCTGCTTCTTATTATTCCTTTTTATCTTGGCGTAAATTCCTTCGCGGCTTCGTCTTCTTTTGTTCGAAAGTTAATAACTGAGTGGGATTTTTCAGCGGTAGTTGAATTATTCTCCGGTCGCACGGAGATAATTCCGATCTTTTTGATAACGCTTCTTTCCGGCGCCATTGCCTATATTATCATTATGCAATTTATAAATGGGGGGTTATACTATATTATTGTTTCGGGTAATCTTAAACCTGTGAATTGGCGAGAATTCTTCGCTGAATGTGGGGCCAATTGGGGGATGCAGGTCAAAATAACTTTGCTAATGTTTCTTATTTATATA
>JAPLUS010000435.1 GCA_026397495.1 Candidatus Zixiibacteriota bacterium
CGGCTGGTTGCCTTAATCGGCGACGCCCATACTTCCTTCTATTCACCAGCCATATCGTTTTCTTCATCCTTGCCATTGCGGTTCTCATGGTTCAAGGACAATCTATATGTTATTGAGACGACCGAACCATACCGACGGGCATTGGCCGCAAAGGTCGTCAAAATCGGGGATATAACGATAGACAGTGTCTTTTCGCTAATGAAATCAATTATTTCTCACGAAAACCTCTCATGGGTTCGCGAGCAGAGTCAGAGGCTTCTTCCCAACCCCAGGATTCTCCACAGCCTGACAGTTATATCGGATACTAATGAGGCATCTTTTACGCTTCAAGACTCCCTCGGATCAATATTTGAACTGAAATTTAATTCCTGTGCGGAACTGAATTCAAACGCGTGGATAAAAGCAACAATGGCGCTGCCGCTTTATCAAACCAGATCGCAGGAAAGCCAATGGTATAAATATCTGGAAGACAGTAGAACCATTTACTTTAAGTATAATTTCTGCTTTAGTTTGATTGATTTTCCTTCCTTCTGCCACGATCTCTGGATATTCGCGGACAGCGTTTCGGCGGCAAGAATAATTGTTGATCTGCGAGACAATCCTGGTGGCAACAACATGCAGTTTTCCTATTTCCTCAAGGGATTTAGGAAACGGCCATCGTGGCGGAAATATGGCCGGCTTTTTATAATTACCAACCGCGGCACATTTTCCTCCGCCATTCTTAACGCGGCTGAGCTGCGTCAAGAATCAGAAGCCATCTCAGTCGGTGAAGAACCCGGCGGTTTGCTTAACCACTATGGAGATGTTCGCCGATTTCATCTTCCCAATTCAGATGGAATTGTTCATTACTCAACGCAATATTTTGACTTGACGCCGGAAAATCAAAAGCGACTAATTCCCGATATAAAAATTGAGCCGGCGATAGAGGATTATCTTTCTGGCCGCGATCCGATGCTGGATACAATCATGGCCTTTAAGATTAAAGAGTGAAATTAAAATCTAAGGTTTTAAGTTTTTTAGATTTTGCTGAAGGCCCAGGTAGCCAAGCGGCGAGCTTCCCGAAAGCGGGTTTGGGGGCCTGGGGCCCCAAGAACCACCACCGTAATTCTCCTGCCTTTGCCATCCTCCATTACCGTGGTCAGGCAATAAGCCGATTCGGAAATAAAACCGGTCTTGCCGGCCAATATTTTATATTTGGAAAAGACCATTTTGTTGGTATTGACTATTCTTCTGGTTTTATTTCGATTGATAGGTCTAAAAGCGTACTCTTTTAGGCTGGTGATTCTCTGTATCTCCGGATATAAAATTGCATAATTAATCAGTCTGGCGCAATCGGCAGCAGTCGAGCAATTACGCTCATTTAGGCCGGTTGGTTCATACATTTGAGTGGAATCAAGGCCTATTTCTTTGGCCTTACGGTTCATTTTATTCGCAAATTCACTAAT
This sequence comes from Candidatus Zixiibacteriota bacterium, assembly GCA_026397495.1. Taxonomy (GTDB): domain Bacteria; phylum Zixibacteria; class MSB-5A5; order GN15; family PGXB01; genus JAPLUS01. The sequence goes on from JAPLUS010000435.1 coordinate 1,446, forward strand.
ACCATTGCAAACCGACCACCACCATAGCTGTAAGGAGTTTTGAAATCGATGCAATTGATTGAACTTCCTCCGCATTATAGCAATAGAGAACGCGGTGGGTGGCATTATCAATCGCAATACCGGATTTGAGATTAAGACGAATCCCTTTGCAAATATTATTTTCCGGGAGTCTAAAATCGAAACTATTCCTGGCCTTATAGGCCGGCAATGGCATTGAAGAGGCATCCGTGGAAACAACTCGGTAACCTATGGTTAGGAGAAAAACCATGCCGATGGTGGAAAAGGCCATTAATTTTAGTCGTCTCTCAATTAGCGGCGGCATTAATACTTTACCCATTTAATGATTTCCGGCAGAGTTGGTCTTTTGCCATACATAAGAATCCCTATCCTGAATATCTTTGAAGTTATCCAGATTACAAGAACCGTGGTCAGGGTCGTTATTAATACGCCGAGTGAGGCTTCAATTATAATCGGATTAGCCAAAGAAAAGGTCTCTACTCCCGCCACGTTGAGTCTTAAAATCATCATCGTCGGAGTAAAAAATGGGATAAGCGACAAAGTTGTGGCCAATACCGAATCCGGCTCCTGAATTATATACATCGCAATAATCACTGGCATAATAAGTGCCATGGTGATCGGAAAAATAAAGTTCTGTGCCTCCTTATCGGTATTGCAAATAGAACCTATCAGTGCAAAAAGCGTGGTATAGAGTATATATCCAAGAATAAGGAAAAGCACAAAAAACAGGATTAAAACGGGATTAAATATAATACCCGATATATCAGCGTTGATATTTAAAGCCCCTTTGTAGGAATAGATTCCCAGACCTACAATAATCCAAATACCAACCTGAGTAAGAGTGGCTAATCCGAGGCCGATTATTTTCCCAGCCATTAGTTGAAAGGGCGATACGGATGAGACCATTACTTCGATAATACGGGAATTTTTCTCTTCAATAACAGATCGCATAAGAATCTGACCATAGCCGATAACGGTCATAAATATTATCATGATAAAGACAATCCCGGCCATATACATCGTCATAAAGTCTCGTTCTTTACCACCGGGGGCACGGTCTTTTAATTCAACTTTTCTGGTAAGAAAAAGCACGGAATCTATATCAAGATTTACCTGAGATTTATCCAAGCGAATTCCCGAAAGAATATCCGACAGGCGTTTTTCAAAGCGTGAACTGGTGGTAAGCCCAAAAGATTTGGCCACAATAAAGATGGAATCGTTATTCTCGGCATTTTGGCTGATCACAATATAATTCTTGAGTTTCTTGTCAATGATTAATGAATCGAGCTGCTGGCGGAGTTTTATAATCTCAACCGAATCATCGGGATTTGGGGTATAAATATTAGTAACCGCATAGGCCGGAGAACCGTCATCCAATTTATATCTTTTGATGGCCTCCTTAAACTTCTCCCCTACTTCATGTTCATCCATGTCAATAATAGCCAGTTTTTCAGTTGTCGCGGATTTTTTCGTTGCCAGTAGCGCCGGAAGAACCATGATAACCACCATAAACAAAGGGGTCAATACCACCCCGACAAGAAAAGATTTTTTCTTAACAACCTGGGCATACTCCCGTTGGATTAAAA
>JAPLUS010000028.1 GCA_026397495.1 Candidatus Zixiibacteriota bacterium
ATTAAAGGGATTAGGGTAATTCTGAGCCAGCTGGAAATGGCCGGGCAAAATATCTTTGTTCTCTTTAACATCCGTCGCTATAGACGGTGAATATGATTTAATAGCAAGCGTATATCCGCCCTTGGCGGCCGTAAGGGTATAGGTAGAATTGTAATCAAGATTGATATTGAGAACCAATTGCCCGGTCTGATCAGTAATACCTTTTTGTATGACAGCGCCGTCAAGCGAAAGGGATACGGCGGCATCGCCGATTACTTCACCATTACTTTGGATAAAGATTTGGTACCGGTCCGGAAGAATTTGCGTAACCGATAGCTCCATTGGGGATGGTCTGGTTTGGAATATCTTCAGGGCGGTATCGCCGAAATAGTTCTGACCATAGATTATATCTCGCAGATAGGGATAATCCAGCCAAGAAAAATACATCGCCTGCGCCGGATTACCCTGAGCGCTGCCAAAAAGATATTTCATGAATGATTGCTGCAGCAGGTAGCTGGAATATACCCATCCCCATCGGGCATTGGCGACCATGCCCACGGCGCCCGCCGAATCGAGCGAAACCAATTTTTCCACCAAAGAGTAATTAACGTCGGGTCCCAGCAGAGTATCCAGGTCATATCCGCCCCCATCACAGGCCAGAGAATAATAAAGAGAGGTTTTTTCATTTTTCTGAAGGTTATCAAGGCTGCCATGTCCGCCTCCCTGGGGTGATGTAAGAATCAATGAAGCCGGCCAATCACCGTAATTGGCAGATTTGACCATAAAACCATCAACCCGACCATGTGCGATTATATTGATAATCCCAAATCCCTCCGATATTTTGGCGATTGAATTGGCTCCATTGGCATTAACCGGGGCGGGATCAGCGCCAGAGGGGATTTCCACTGTGGCCGAAGTATCGACCTCTATGTAAGAGGGGAGAGCCTTGGAAATCTCTCCATGCTGCCCATCGGTGGGATAATCTCTCATTTCATCGGAGGCAAAGAAAAGGGATTTGGTTAAATAGGCATAATCACCTTTTCCCGGATTGGTATAATAGGCGATAAGCTTTGAAATATAATCCTCTACCGCTTGTGCCGTTTGAACCGGTAATCGTCCGACAAGTAATTCGGGGTGCAGATCAGGGATATCATCGTTTGGCTCTCCCCAGATACCGTCACCGTCCCTGTCCCAATCGCCGGTGAGGTCGGCAAAGTACAAATCCGAAGGCATAAGCTCATACTTGCCGGGGAGGATACTGGTATTATAATAATAAAGATATCGAGCCGGCATATTGATTTCGTTTCCTCCAATTAGGATATACTGGCCGCCCGCCTGCCAGACATCCTTCAGATAATTGCGTATCTTTTCATTCTGATCAATTCCGTCATAATGGGCGGAGATTGAATCGGTCAGCGCCATGGCGGCGGGTAGATCGGTGGCATTTCTCAAGTCAATCAGAGGTTTGAAACTGGAGGCCAGATTCGGAGTGGTGATGATAATATATTTATATCCGAGAGGAATCCCAAAGCTTGCGGATATTCTATTGGCTGAAGATACCCTTCTGGCGCCATTCTGACTCTCTGGGATACGAAGGAAATCCCCAACTCCTAATATGGAGGAAATACCCATTGACACCAACGATATTTTTTTGGTGAAAACAAGATTGGAATTGGCATCGACTGTTACCGGCAAAATAGAGATTGCCCAATACGACTTATCTCCGGAAGTGATCTTCTGAATATCATAAATATTCTTTATCAATCGTGATTGTTGGTAGAGAAGAGAAACTCTTCGGGGTTCCCCGAAGCCGGTGATTCTGTTGTCAAATTCAACTAAGGCTGAAGGTATGCCCCCCATGACAATTCTATCCTCGGCCCTTATAACAAAATCAGATTCGGAGAGCATCCCGTCTGTCTCTATGAAAGCAGTCATCACCGGCAGTGACAAATGGGCATTTACGGGAATCTTTTTTAGTCCCGGGTAGCGGTAATGGAATTCCTTTTCCGGTTTCTGCAATGAATCAATTGAAAAATCCCATGAGAATGAATCGGCCTTGCTGATACCACCCAAGGCCAGAATCAAGCACAATCTATTGAGAAATAATAGCATATATGTCTATCGATTCTTGGTTACGAGTCGCTTGAGGAGATCAATTTGAGTTTTATGGTAAGTATCCTATAGAATAGTGGAGAGCCCAAAATTATTTTTAAAATTATTAAAATCAATCAAAATTCTAACTTGATAATGGATTATAGGCTTAATAATCTGAATTTAAATAAGATTCGTTACTTCTTGAGAATTAAAGGGTTCTTTGGGAAAAAAAGAAATTTTTTTGCTTGACATTGATTGGTGTATTTGAGTAAATAGGGGTGGAATCTGGTGGAAAATGGAGTAAAGTGGAGGATGCCTCGTGGACGGCTTCTATGGCCAATTTAATATCGTGATGGACGAGAAGGGAAGGATCATAATTCCTTCCAAACTTCGTCCTATAATACCCAAAGGGGCCAAAGAGGTAGAAAACTTTATACTTACCAAGGGGCTTGACGGTTGTCTTGCTCTTTATCCCAGGAAACAATGGGAGCTTATACAGCAACGGCTGGATTCGCTCAGTTTTACCCAGAAAGATTTTAGATATTTTAGCCGCCTGCTTCATTCTGTGGCCATTCTGATTAATCTGGACCGTCAGGGACGATTGCTGATTCCCTCACATCTCCAACAAGAAGCCTCGCTGAAGAAGGAAATCCTGGTAATTGGAGCTTACCGCTGGATTGAGTTTTGGAATCCTGACATTTATCGGAAATACCTTGACCAGTATGGTCAAAGCTATGAAGAGGTAGCGGAAAAGCTTTTTGACATTAATCATTGGCAGAAGGAATAATGGCTATCACCGCCCGGTGTTGGTTGAGGAAGCGGTGAATTTTCTGGTGACCCGCTGTGATGGAGTCTATCTTGATTTGACTTGTGGCGGCGGCGGTCACTTAAAATACCTTTCAGATAAGTTATCACCGGCGGCCATTCTGGTAGGGATAGACCGGGATCCGGAGGCTATTTCCGCTACCAAGGAAAATCTCAAATCTATTCCGCAGTTCACAAGAATTTTAAAAGGTGATTTTTGTCGGTTTGATGAAATGGCCAGGACTCTTGAATTAGACAAGATTGACGGCATTCTGCTCGACCTTGGGCTTTCTTCGCATCAACTTGATTCGGCCGAGAGAGGATTTGCCTATATGCAGGACGGTCCCCTTGATATGAGAATGGGCCGGGAAGACGATCTAACCGCCGAGGTTGTTATCAACAGCTATTCTGAAACGGAATTAGGTCTTCTTTTTAAGGAATTCGGCGAGGAAAAAAGGGCCAAAATAGCAGCCTGGACTATTTGCCGGGAAAGGATAAAGGGGGAAATTAAAACCACGGCCCAGTTGCGAAGAGTGCTGGAATCGGTTCTTCCCGCAAGAGACC
>JAPLUS010000356.1 GCA_026397495.1 Candidatus Zixiibacteriota bacterium
CCAAGACAAATCCAATTCGCTCATCCATAACACTTCGCCCTCTGAATGGCATGTTTCTCTCCTCCTCTCACGAGATAACATACCACAATACTGTAAACCATGTCTTGACACTATCTGTAAAGAATCTTATGATACTGTACACCATAAAGGTCTTTACCTACAAATCTACATGTACTAACCGAGTCCTCGTAGGTCGGGTTTCAAGAGAATCCGCCGTCAGGCGGATGATTGAGAAACCCGACATCTTCAATTCATTTTGTGCGCGGCAGACATCGTCGGATTACCATATTATTTCATTACCATCATATTTCCGGGCAGGCTTTAGGGTCTGTTGAAGAAGTGTATGTTATGGCAATGTGTCTCTATCATGACCAAATGACCAATGATTACGCCCGACCTGTCATTCTGGCGAAAGCCAGAATCCAGAAAGTAGTGACTGATTTGCACTTATGTATTTTTTCTGGATCCTGAATCAAGTTCAGGATGACAAGAGTAATAACATTTTCCCCAGAAGTGTGCCTTTCTCTTTCTCCATGCTTTTTCAACAAGCCCTAAAGTCTGCCGCGCACAACATGAATTCATATCAAATCTATTTGTCGGGTTTCTCACTCGTTCACTTCGTTCACCGTTTCGAAACCCGACCTACAACTCCTATCATCGGAATTCGGAACGCCGACCTACAACTACTATAAATTTAAATAAAAATACTGCACAAATGTGCAGATGTCAAGAGGAAATATCAGATTCAAGGAGGCGATTTTTAATATGTGATATTGATTCCATCACATAAATTTAAACCGGCCGAAAGGCCGGTTTAATTGCAGCGAGAATTATATTACTTATTTTTTATCTTGCTGATCCTGAAGTTCCTTCAAGTGTTGTTCTGTTTGCGGAATCAGTTTTTGGGCCTTAGGGTTGTTTTTGGCTATCCTTAAAAATTTATTCCAATAGGTAATCACTTCAGAGAGCTTATCAGAGTTCTGTTGTTCAAAAGCTATGGCCAGATTATAATGCGCCAAATAATTATCGGGTTTTAGGCGTACGACTTGTTCAAACATCTTAAAAGCCTGCGCATAGTTTTCTTGAGCCAGATAAATCTGACCAAGACCATTGGAGGCGTTGAAATAATCTTTATTTAATTTAATGGCTTCATTATAAGCAATAATGGCCTCGGGATATTTCTTTAGTCCCTGATAACCCCTTCCCAATAGGAAGTACCCTTCACCATCACCGCCCTTTTTCTCATTATAAATTTTCATATTGTCGATCAGCGCCGGCCAATTCTGCCGAGCCTGATATAAGAAACCAAGATATTTATATACTTCATAAAAGTCGCTCTTATTGCTCAGGGCGGTTTTGTAAGCATTTTCGGCTTCGACGTTTTTGGCCTCTTTTGAATATGTCAGCCCCAGTTTTGCCCAGGCATCGGCATTCCTAGAATCGATTTCAGTAGCCTTCCGGAAATAATTTTCAGCCTCTCCATATTTCTCATTATTAAAATAGTAGGAGCCAAGATTAAAATAGGGATCAATAAAATGGGGATCTTCTTGAATAGCCAATCTGTATTCCGCGATGGCCAGAGACTCTTTCTTTTCCGCCATTAGCTTAATGCCGCTATTAAAGTGTTCTTTTGCCTTAACGGCATCGCCCGCTATAGCCGATGTCGGTAGCAGACAAAGAGCCGCCAATATACCAACGGTCCAGATGATGACAGACGGTTTTTGCAGAACCATTTATTACTCCTTCCCGGTTTTATTTATTCTACAATCTTAGACGAATAAATTTCCTAATTGATTATTATTTTTTGAGCCGGCCAAGCTTCTGATTGATTTCGGGATATTTAAGCGCCAGGATCCTGGCCGTCATAAAAGCAGCATTTTTGGCGCCGGCCATCCCAATACTCATAGTGGCTACCGGGATACCTGAGGGCATTTGCGAAATAGCCAGCAAAGAATCTATACCCCCTAATGATGCTGGCAGAGGAACACCTATAACCGGTAGCGTGGTTCTGGCGGCGACAACTCCCGGCAGGGCGGCCGCCATTCCAGCCATGCAGATGATTGTTTCATAGCCATTCTCTGCGGCCCCTCCGGCCAATTTATCGGTTCTGGCCGGTTGACGATGGGCCGACGAAATCTCAATATTGCTTCTTATTCCCAGTGAGTGCAATTGATATTGGCACTCAATAGCGTACGGACTATCAGACTTAGAACCTATCAGAATTAACACTTTGGGCATAATCTACACTCCAAATATTTTTGTTTGGCTTATTCCTTTTGAACCTATATCTCTTCTGTATATCATTCCCTCAAATTTGATACCGTCTATTACTTCATAGGCTTTCGCTAAAGCGGAGGACAGATTACTATCGACAGCTGTCAAGCCTACGACCCGCCCGCCGGCTGTTATCCAGTTTTTCCCATCTCTGGCTGTTCCGGCGTGAAAGAGGCAACAATTTCTGTCGCTGTAATTTCTAAGACCAAAAATCCTTTGGCCAGTTTCAATTTTCTCCGGATATCCATGCGACGCCAGGACAACACAGGCGGCCGCTCCCTCTTGCCACTCCAATTCATCGATAAGGGACAAATGCCCGTCAACAATGGCAATAAAAATATCAGCCAGATCGGATTTTAAAAGAGGAAGCACCACTTGCGTCTCCGGATCGCCAAAGCGGCAATTAAACTCCATTACTTTCGGGCCGGATGTGGTCATCATTAGGCCGGCATAAAGAACACCTTTATAATTTCGCCGTTCCTTTTCCAAACCGGCAATAGTCGGTTCGAGAATATGCTCTTTAATCAATTTCAGGGCGGCTTCGTCAATAAAACTGACAGGGCAATAGGCTCCCATTCCACCGGTATTGGGGCCGGTATCCCCATCACCCACCCTTTTATGATCCTGCGCCGGAAGCATTACCTTGACTGTCTTGCCGTCGGTAAAAGCCATTACCGAAACTTCCTGTCCCTCCAAGTAGGTTTCAATTACCACACTGCTGACGGCTTCACCGAAGATTTTTTGTCTCATCA
>JAPLUS010000300.1 GCA_026397495.1 Candidatus Zixiibacteriota bacterium
ATGCATCGCCCTTATATACTTCTCCACTTTTTGGGCGCCGAAAATTTTCGGCGACAGCCGCCATGACATACACCAGCAAACCCCGCATCCACCCCAATCCCCCAAGAGCGTTTCAAAGTCTTTCCACCGCTTTTCATCAAGCGGGTGAAATTTAAGATCTTTCATATTTAGCACACGATCCTTCATCTTTTTTCTCCATATTAGGCTTAATCTCGTAGGGCAGAACCCCAGGCGAAGGGGAGTGTTGAAAAACCTCTTGTCTTTGACCTGCGCCGTCGGGAACCCTTTCCCGACGGAACATTCTGCAGTCAGGAAGGGATTCCTGACTGCGCGTGAAGGGCTTTTTCAACACTCCCGAAGTCTTGTGGTTCTGTCTTATCTTATCTCCTCTATTCCCCATATTCACTCTCATACTCTATTATATCCAAATTACCCCAATCCTTAGAATAATAACCCTCGGCGAAATATTTATGAATTGAAGATTCTTTCCACGCAAATGGGCTTTTTGCCATTCTGTGTTTCACTGGATTATAATGGATATAATCAACGTGATGATTCCAGTCTTCCTGATCCCGAATGACATGATCCCAATAACGATTCTGCCATGTTCGCCCCCGATATAAATGCAATCTCTCCCTGTAAAGAAAAGCAAAAGAAATTTTGACCCGCTTCATTATTTCTGCCAATGAGGATTCTTTGAAATCAATGACAGCATGAAAATGATCCGGCATTATGATCCAGGCAATCAAATCAAATTCCGCTTTCTCTCGGATTTTGTCGATAGATTCCCAGAACAAATCGGCATGTTCGGCCAGTATGGCCAAGCGGTCATAAGTTACAGCAGTTACAAAATATAGCTGACCAGATCCGTAATATCGGAGCAATTTGGACATATTATCCGATACGAATTGAAGGATTGATCGGTGTCAATTTCATGGTGACATTTCATTCCATTTTCATGGCAGAACCGCACGCCTTCGGCGGGGGTTCTGCCCTACATTACTATTATTGAGTGGGTAGCACATAGCTGTAAAAAACCAATTTGCCCCAAATCACTATCTTATATGCCATTGCGTATGTATCATCAGCGACTTTTACGTAGATTACTTCAATTCCGGGTCCCCTAGCCTCATGTTTACCATATTTAATTAACAAATCCTCAAACTCCCCCAAACTATCCAACCTCACTATGATTCTGTAATTGCTGGGAATACAGTGCCCGCAAAAAACATGAGTCAGCCCTTTGACAATTTTCTCAGCGAAGCGCTCTAATAAATCTCTTGGAATTTCGATCGCCAATGTTTTTAATAGATCTTGATCCCATTTTAATCCAAACCCAGGCAGAATAGCGGCAGTGGGAACCTTCTGCGCAGGCATTATTTCCTTTTTGATTTTTTCCCACTTTCGCAATCTTCTACGGGAATCATCAGGTGATCTGCCATATCCCGGCTTGAGGGATCTCATCGCTTTTTCGACAATGCCATGTGCGCCTGAATCCATAATGCCTAGACAATGGGCAATTCTAAGCCTAAGTTCCTCTTCAATTCTTCCAAAATCACCATTGCATGTGGAGCAAACTGGCGCCTTCCACTTCGATATATTTTCTGGAGTCGTATCGGGATACCAAGACAATGGAAAAATATGATCGTCAGTCAACTTATCAAATTCTTGCAAACAATAGGTACATTTCATAAGTAATCGGGACTGTTAGTCGTAGGGCAGAACCCCAGACGAAGTCTTGTGGTCTTGCCCTACGCCTGCCAATTTCCAAATAATAATTTTTCACGCCCCGCCTTATCAAGTTTTTCTACCATTTCAATCCATCTCAAATCCCGATTTCTTGTCCATAATTTATTCGCTTCTGCAAGAGCCTTCTTATACACTATTTCAATTTCAGCTCCTTTAATCTTACGTGCATTGTGATATCCCTTCTCATACCATTCCGTTTTGACCTTTCCCCTCAATAATCGAAATGCACGATTTCTATCTAATTCAGGGTAGTATTTTAGATATAATAAACATCTATTAGTCAATTGGCTCAAAACATCCTCGTCATTTAGGTCTTTTCTGCACAAATAACCAGCATGATAGGCGATTGCTTCATTTGCCAATTTTGTCTTGAATCCAAGAATAATGGCCTTAAGGCCAAAATCAAAACAGGTGGCGCGATGGAATCTTGTATCATAGACGTCATCATCTATCGATCGTATTTTGTCAATTACCTTTCTTCTTATAAGAGCGCAATTATGACATGGTACCAAAGGATCCTTATAATTCTTATCCGACGTGTAGACCGTCTTATAGTACAAGTCTAGCAAACTAGCTTTTTCAAGAATATGGCCAGCACTCTGAATAACATTGGGGTCACAACTATATAAAGTAATGCTGGCGAACAGATCATAGGCCGGATTATTCTGACAAGCTTGCTGCATGCTTCGATGCCATTCTTTATGCAAAATAGTATCATCGTCAAGGATCAATATAAAATCCCAATTCTTGTTAGCAACCTTATTGATCGCAAGATTTCTACTTTCCGCTATACCGGTTTGACATGTTGGCGTTTCTAAAGTGTCTACATTGAACTCCCTTCCTATCGCCGATATCTCTTGCCTCTGTTTCCCCCATGCAACAATGATTATAGGTCCTTCAAATGCCAGTGTCTGTTTTCTCAAAGACTGCAAACAATTCCGCAAATCATTAGGTCTATCGGAAGGTATTATGATACTCGTCGGCATTTGATTCGCCCTACGTCCCCATTTCCCACGAGGCGAGATACTTTTTTTGCTCCGGCGTCAGGCGATCAATATTCACCCCCATCGATCTTAATTTCAACGCGGCAATATGATTGTCAATCTTCTCCGGCACAACATAGACTTGGGTTTTAAGTTTCCCGGCGTTTGATATCAAATACTCCGCGGAAAGCGCCTGGTTGGCAAACGACATATCCATCACCATCGCCGGATGCCCCTCCGCCGCGGCCAGATTTATAAGCCGTCCCTCACCCAGAATATTTATCCGTCGGCCACTTTTAAGAGTGTACTCATCAACAAACTCCCGCACCCGGCGCTTCTTTGTCTTCATTATTTCCAGTGTCGGAATATCAATTTCCACATTGAAATGGCCGGAGTTGCAGACAATGGCGCCGTCCTTCATCTTCTCAAGATGCTCGCCGCGGATAACATTGATATCGCCGGTAAGCGTCACAAAGATATCGCCGATTTGGGCCGCCTTGGCCATCGGCATCACCGGAAATCCATCCATCAGCGCTTCAATCGCCTTGGTCGGGTCAACCTCGGTCACGATAACATGTCCCCCCATCCCCTGCGCCCGTGAAGCGAATCCGCGCCCGCACCAGCCGTATCCGGCCACGATCACTTTCGCCCCGGCGATCAGGGCATTGGTGGCGCGAATAATACCGTCGATAGTCGATTGCCCGGTGCCATACCGGTTGTCGAAAAAATGCTTGGTCTTGGAATCATTGACGGCAATGATCGGGTACATCAATGCCCCATCCCGCGCCATCGCTTTCAGGCGGATAACACCGGTGGT
>JAPLUS010000452.1 GCA_026397495.1 Candidatus Zixiibacteriota bacterium
GGGTTTTACAATATCGATATCGACACTTCCACCCTGGTGGACTTATCGAAACCAACGGTGGCGGAACAGCAGAAAACAAATTGCGGCCTCGCGGCGGAATTGACCACTATGATCCGGGATCTGGAGCCGGCAGGAATGACAATTTCTGTCGGCGGAGAAATCGGCGAGGTGGGAGGGAAAAATAGCACCGTGGAAGAATTGCGGGCTTTTATGGCGGGCTACCTGGAAGAACTCGGGAAGAGCGGCGAAAATATGAAGGGCATCAGCAAGATCAGTGTGCAGACAGGGACCACCCATGGCGGCGTTCCTCTGCCGGACGGAACTATCGCGAAGGTCAAGCTGGATTTCGATACCCTGGAGAAGCTCTCCGCGGTTGCGAAAGCGGAGTTCGGCCTTTCCGGAGCCGTTCAGCACGGCGCTTCTACCCTTCCCAACGAGGCCTTTGATCGATTCCCGACGACCGGTACGGCCGAAATCCATCTGGCAACGGGATTTCAAAATATGATCTATGACAGCACACACATGCCGGACGCCCTCAGGGATCAGATATATCAGTACATAAAAACTGAGCTTATACGCGAGAAAAAAGATACGGACACGGAAGAGCAGTTTATCTATAAGACCCGTAAGAAGGGCTTTGGTCCCTTTAAAAAAGAACTGTGGCATCTCCCCCAGGGGGTGTTAAAATCCATCGGTGCGGAGTTGGAAAACCAGTTTACTTTCCTTTTTGGAAAACTAAACGTCAAAAACACCTCTGATATTGTTGCCAAATACATAAAGCCCGCCGACATACCCCCGAGAATTCCGGAATCTTTGAGGGCATAGTGCGTGCGCACATTGCGGGGCAGACACATTAAGTCCGATTGTAGGCGGGGTTTCGAGTGTTAAGAGGGAAATTCAAGAAGGGGTTCAAAGAACCCCTTCTTTTGTTATTCTTCGTTTTTCCTGGTGAACAGGTTACTTCTTGTCCATACCTGGCGGCATTGTTGGCATGGACATCTTCTGGTACCCCGTGGGCAGCTCGAACAGGCTGTCCGGCTGGGAACCGAACTTGATATCCTTATATTCTACATTCCAGCTTCCGTCCACCGCTGCAGACTTTACTGGGAAGTTGATGTCCGTCGCCCACCATTGATAGGAGATCATGGTCTTGTCATCTACTTTCGCCGTCACTTCATACTTAGTGGAGGGGTGCCCATCAACCGTCTCACTGCCTATGACCTTCCGGCTCACTTCCCCCTTCACTTTTTCTTCAGGAACAGGCGCATCCTCCTTTTTGCCCTCCGCCATTTCCATATATGACTTGGTTGCCGTCATGACCATCCAGACCTTCTTCAGATCCCGACGGACAATCGTGTATGATCCTGCCGCCATCTCGCTTTCCATGCGCATTTTGTCAGCCTTCATATACAGCTTCGCTTTGTTGGCACGTCCACCGAAAGTGCTCACGATCGTAGTTGACATTTCCTGCGGCATCTTTGCCGTTATGGTATCTCCCTTGGCCTTCTCCGCCTTGCCTTCCTCCTTCCCCTTGCCGCACCCGAGAACAGTGAGCGCAACAAGGACTGCCAGTACAACGATCATTATTCTTTTCATGGTTCATCCTCCGTTTCATAGTGTAGAAAATTTATTTCGCAAGGGAAACCGCTGAATTACGAGTATTACCGCTGTGTTATGTGCGGTAAAACCCCAAGAAATGCAACGACATATAAACCAAACTAATAGGCTGGTTTTAAAAAATAAACCACAATGGAGACTGATATGAAAAAATATGTTTGCAAAGTTTGTGGATATGTTTACGACCCTATGCAAGGCGACCCCGATAACGGGGTAGTACCCAACACGCTTTTTGAAAATTTACCCAACGAATGGTTATGCCCTGTTTGTGGTGTAGGCAAAGACCAGTTTGAACTGCAACAATAAACCTCTTGCATAACTGA
>JAPLUS010000106.1 GCA_026397495.1 Candidatus Zixiibacteriota bacterium
GCCCTTTCAATTCATCCGCCAGCCTGATAAAATCCTCAATACAAATTTGCTCCGCCCGTATTTTTTCATCCAGACCCAGTTTAAGCAGGAGGCCCAATATACTCTCCCGCTTTTGGCCCTCCAATAAGGCCAGATTATTGATTAAAAGCTTACGGCGCTGCCGAAAGGAAAGACGGACTATCTTTTCGAAATAGGTCCAGTCGTCAATCCGAAATTTCTCTCTCGGCTTAAAAAGGAGCGTCTCCGACATAATTTTTGGCACCGGGGAAAAAGATTTTGGCGGAAGAGCCATAACTTTTTTGACATCAAAGAAGCATTGACAAAATATAGAAAGCGGCGCCCAATGGCGGCTTCCCGGGCCGGATGCTATTCGCTCGGCCAACTCTTGCTGTGCGGTGATAACGACCCGATTGATACTAGAGCGGTATTGCATCATCCATTCCAGAATAGGCGAAGTAATATCATAAGGAATATTGCCAATCAGCTTAAAAGATCCCTCGTAATATTCCCATGGCACAACCGAAAGAAAATCGCGATTGACAATTTGAACATTTTTATAATTGGCCAGCCTTCGCGACAATGAGCCAATTAGATCGCGATCAATTTCAAAGGAAAATACCCGGGCGCCCGTCAGCGCCATAAGCTCAGTTAAGATACCGCGCCCGGAGCCAATTTCGAAAATGGTATCGCTGGCGGCAATACTCAAAAATCCAACGATTTTAGCGGCGGTATTCTTATTAACCAAGAAATTCTGGGAAAATCTTTTTTGTGCTTTTCTTGACGACAAAACTCTTTAACCTCCAAGGGGATCTTCCAGACGATAGGCCTTGCGACAGCTGCGATCGGTTATCTTTTCAACTTCCTCTACCGGAATATTCCGCAGCTGCGCGACTTCATCTTTGACATATTTAATATAGGCGGGCTGATTGATTTTACCCCGATATGGGACAGGGGCTAAATAGGGGCTATCGGTCTCAAGAAGAATATATTCAAGCGGAATAGCGACGGCTATCTCCGTCATTACCGACTTTGGAAAAGTTACAATGCCGCCGATTGAAATATAAAATCCCAATTCAATCACCTCTTTTGCTTCATCGACTGAACCGAGAAAACAGTGGAAGATCCCGCCCACCAACTTCGAGGAATATTCTTTGATTATATTAATGGTGTCGCGGAAAGCATCACGGGTATGAATGACAACTGGAAATTTTTGGTCAGCCGCCATTTCAAGTTGACGTCGAAAAATTTCCCTTTGGACATTGCGGGGCGAGAGGTCACGGAAGAAATCAAGCCCTATTTCCCCAATGGCAACCACTTTTTCATACGCTAGGAGTTTTTGAAGTTTTTCCTCGAGTTCACTACTATATGTTTTAGCATCATGCGGATGGACTCCAACGGTGGCGAAGATACAGGGGAATTGTTTGGCCAGTTCTATTGACCGAATTGACGACGGCAGATCGGCGCCGATATTAACAATAGTATGCACTCCCTCCGTCTGCGCCGAGCTTACTATTTGATCAAGGCGCCCCCGATAATCTTTACCATCAAGATGGCAGTGAGAATCAATCATCAGCTGATAGTTGCCCCGGCGGGGAGATCACCTTCGGGCACGATTAGAAACAACTCTTTTCCCTTTTTTGCGGCCAGAAGCATTCCGTTGGATTCAACCCCTCTGATATTGGCGGCCTTGAGATTCCTCACGACAACTATCTTTTTCCCTATCATCTGATCCGGCTTATAATACTCGGCAATTCCGGCCACAATCTGCCGTTTCTCACCGCCGATATCTATTTGCAGTTTTAGCAATTTATCGGAGTCCGGGACTTTTTCGGCCTCCAGAACCTCGGCCACAACTATTTTGATTTTGCCGAAATCGGAAATGCCAATCGGCTCCGCCGTCTCTTTTCTTTCTTTAACAATGGTTTCATCGGAAGATATCGTTGTTATTTTTGTTGTCTCTTGGCGGGGAAAAACCGATTCATTGATACAAATCTTGCTGCCCGGCTTCAGATAATTCAAATTCCGAACCGCATCGATACTCAAATCCTTTTTGCCCAAACCATATATGGAAAGAATTTCAAGTGATTTTCCCGGAATAACCGGATACAAAAGAATCGCTATGATTCGAATGGCTTCTGAGCAAGCATAGAGAACACCGCCGGCAACCTGCATATCGCCCATTTTGGCTGATTTCCAAGGAGCCTTATTATCAAAGAAACGGTTAATCAAACGGACAGTATCCATAATTGCATCGATGGCAGAGGTAATTTTAAAATTATTTATATGTTCTAAAACCGTATCAGGAAGATTTCGGAGTTGGTTTTCTAAATCAGCTAACCCCTCGAGCTTTTGTGACTCCGGAAGTTTCCCTGCAAAATGGGAGATTATCATCTTGGCCACTCTTGAAACAAGATTCCCCAGATCGTTGGCCAAATCGCTGTTATATTTGGTAAACAAACGCTGAATATTAATATCACCATCCATCCCAAAGGGATATTGAGTCAAAAGCAGATAGCGAGTGGCATCGGCGCCAAATTGAGCCGTTAAATCACTGGGATTAATCATATTCCCCAATGATTTGGACATTTTTTCGCCATTGACCGTAAAATAGCCATGAAGAAAAATCTTTTGGGGAAGGGGCAGACCGGCGGCCATTAGCATAGCCGGCCAATAGATACAATGAAATTTCAGAATATCTTTAGCCATTAGATGAACCGTCTCGGCTTCATACCACCATTTTTTAAATTTTTCCTCGTCCTGCCCATACCCAATGGCAGTGATATAATTAGAGAGAGCATCCACCCAGACATAAGCCAATTGTTTCTTATCAAAGGGAAGTGAAATCCCCCATTCAACTTTTTCACGGGAAATGGAATAATCAGTTAAATCCTGTCCAAAGAGCCCCAAGACCTCTCGCCGTCTTTCCTCCGGAAGGATTAATAGCTCATTGGTCTCAATCAGATTTTTTAATTTGTTCAGAAAGGCAGTCAAGCGGAAAAAGTAATTTTCCTCTTTAAGGATTTGCGGCGCCCGTTTATGAGAGGGACAGAGCCCATTTACCAAATCTTTTTCGGTTAGAAATTTTTCACAGCCGACACAATAGATTCCCTCATAGATTCCGGAGTATATTACCGGTTCGCCATCAGGGGTTCTGGCATTATTGAGCGTCAGAAGCAATTTCCGAACTGCTTTGATATGTCTTTCCTCAGTGGTGCGGATAAAATCATCATATTCAATAGAGAGATTTTCCCAAGCTTTTTTATAATAAAGCACAACTTCATCACAGAAAGTCTTTGGTTTAAGTTTCGCCGCGGCGGCCGCTTCCGCAATCTTACTTCCATGCTCATCAGTTCCGGTAAGAAAAAATACCTCTCGGCCACTAAGACGATGAAATCTTGCCAAGAGGTCAGCGACAATTGTAGTATAAGCATGCCCTATATGTGGGCGATCATTAACATAGTAGATTGGGGTCGTTACATAAAACGGTTTACTTGATTTGTCAGCCAATTCACACCCTCCGGTTATTCCTTTTTATCCAACTTAAAGGCTTTCTGACATTTAAAAAAGAATGAGGTCAATTTACGATCTTTCTTTTTTATATCGCGGCCATATATTTTGGCTTCCTCGCCGGACTCCAATTTAACCACCATATAATCTTCAAAGACATTAATGCGATCAACAATCCCCTCTCCATTTGGGGTAACATATTTTTCTCCTATTTCGGGATATTTGCTTCGCACCTCTGTATAAAATTCACTCTCATATTTCAGACAGCAGAGTAGCCGGCCACAATTACCGGATATCTTAGCCGGATTAAGTGATAATCCCTGTATCCGCGCCTCTCCGGTTGAGATGGGATCAAAATTTTTCAGAAAAGCGGAACAGCACTGCTGAAGTCCGCAAAGCCCAAAACCATCTATCCGTTTGGCCTCATCGCGAACCCCGATTTGCCGTAATTCAATTCTTGTCTTGTACTCAGCGGCCAAATCACGGACCAACGCTCTAAAATCAACCCGGTGCTCAGCCGTAAAATAAAAAGTCAATTTGTTTCTATCAAACTGATACTCGATGTCAACCAGCTTCATGTCCAGATTATATTTTTTAATAAAAACCAGGACTTTGTCCCACCCCATTTCCTCATCCGCACGGTTTTGTGTGAGCTTTCTCCTATCTTCTTCACTGGCCGGACGAAGAATAGAATGCGGTTTCTCCATGTCTGAAAAATCAACCCCGGTGATAACTTTTCTATCCAGAAGTCCCATATCCTCGCCCCGTTCGGCTTGAACTATCACATAATCATGGAGTTTTAAAGAATGGTAAAAGGTATTATAGCAGTATTCTTTTCTATTTCCTTTAAACTCGACCAAGTATAGATCGGGCATATTATCTCCTTTAAAGCGGTAAGATTACATATCAGCGGGAGACTGTCAAGAAGATTGATTGATGCACTTTTGAAACTGGAAGGCCAGAGCTGTCATCGCCGGACGAATATGGACATTGCGTCGAAGAGAGAGCGTAACCCCTTTGATAGCCATAAGAAGATTACAGGGGCTATCCGGATCGGAAACCCGAACCAAGAGATTCTCGAATTCCGCTCCCAAATCGCTATTGATTATCTCTGAAATATGCCCTCCATACTTGAGCAGTATTATATCACTTAGAAAAGATTGCCACTGCCGGAGAATATACTCCGTCTCGCCCCGGTTATTTGGGTTTATGAATTCATTAATAGTGGCTACGGCCGAAGGAATATCTTTTAAAAATAGGCTCTTAAACATCAAGAATGATGTCTGCCGAAGGGAGATTTCTTCCTCGCCTTCGATTAAACTAAGCGCCTGCCCCAGCGAGCCCATCGACAATCTGGCCCAAAAAGCCGCTTTCTCAATCTCCAGACCATATTGGGCGCTGATATATTCCGTTATCTCCTTTTCCGGAATCGGCTTAAAAAGAATTTTCTGTGCCCGAGATGGGATGGTCGGAAGAAGATTATTCGGGTCATTGGCCGTCAAGATAATGATTGTCTCCGGTGGAGGTTCTTCAATGAGCTTCAGAAGGGAATCGGCTGAGGCCGGCAACATTTTCTCCATCTGATAAAAAAGAATCACCCGCTTAAGTCCTGCCTGTGGCTTTATGGCTGTTTTTTGTCTTATTTCACGAGCGACGTCAACCGGGATCGTCAGTTGCCGAGTCGATGTTACATTTCTATATGGTTCCTTTTTCTTCTGCTCAAGATATTCCAAACTTAGAGTAATCGTTTCATCGGTATTTTTATGAGGTGGGATCGGGATGGCAAAATGCAGTTCCGGAAAAATCAAATTAGCGATTTGGCGGCAGTTCCGGCATTTTCCACAAGCGTCAACAATATGGCCATCGGCATCTTTAACCGGTTTTTCGCAATTGACAAGAGCGGCCATGGCAATGGCCATCGGCCACTTCCCCAAGCCATCTTTTCCATAGAAAAGATAGGTAGAGGCGAGTTTCTGCCGATTGAGGGAATTGAGCAGAATTCTCTTAACGGTCGGCTGTCCGGGTATATTACTTAGAGTAATCAATCTTTATCCATTCGATTGGGTTTATTGACTCTTTGCCATGACGCAATTCAAATTTGATATTTCCCATGGCGTTTGTCCCCAGCTTTTCCCCCCGTTTTACAATTTGACCCTGTTCAACCACCAAATTATCCAGTCCGGCATAAGTTGAATAATAGCCATCTTCGTGCTCAACTATGACAAAAATGCCATAACCTCTAATATCGCCAATATACGCTACGACCCCATCAGCGGCCGCTATTACCCTGTCTTTTTTCTTTCCATACATTTCAATTCCGGGTGAAAAGGCTCTTAATTTTGTCAGCTGGTCAACGCTCCAGCCAAAACCTTTTATCACCCGTCCGTCAATAGGCGCCAAAAGCCTCCCCTTAAAAGTGGCGAAATTGCCGGTGGAAAAATTAAATTCAGTCGGTTCCGATGATTTCTCACGTTCCCGGCGCACCTTTTCAAGCCGGGCAATCAGCTCCTCCATCTGCCGTGCTTCCGCCGAGAGACTAACGAGACGGTCAGCCTCACCTTGTTTTTTCCGTCGGAGCCGCGAAAGCTCCCGCTCTCTTTTTTCTTTCTGCGAAGAGGCCAGGGTGTACTCGCTTTTCTTTTTTTTCTGCACATCACCAACCGTTTTCTCACGGCTGACTAAATCGCCATACTTATCCTCGGCCTGTTTCAAATATTCCGACGACTGAACCAGCGCTTCTCTATTATAGGTGGCCAAAGCTTTAAGATAAAGCAGACGATTGATGGCATCTTTCTCCTTTTCAATCTCGCTATTTTGCCCCATTTGTCCTGATATTGTTTCAGCATAGTAATACTTCAGATTTTCCAGATACCGTGTACGGGACAGATTCAATCGTGATTGAGACTCGGTTATATTTATTTTTGATTTTTGAATTCCCGTGCGGATTAAATTGAGTTGTCGATTTAATCTGGACAGAACCGTTTCATTGACAGAAGCCCGTTGCTCATAATCAGCCATTTCCTTAAGTACTTTTTTTTCGACCTTCTGCAGAGAGTCAAGTGTATTGCGCCGCCGGCCTATTTCGCTTTTGATTTTATCCAATTCACCTCTCTGGCGCACAATATTTTCCGGCTGTCCATTTGCCAAAGAGTAAGACAAAAATAGCAGAAATATGAAAATGCTCCTTATCGGGGCAAGCCATTCTCGCCTGCCGCTCGCCTGCCGCTCGAGCAGGGACGAGCAGAGCCGTGAAGTCATAATGTTTGCCTTGATCCCATATATCCCCCCAACAAGCCAAGCGCCCCCGCCGCCAGACAGAAATAGACGATTTCTTTCAGAGAGGGAAAGATAATTTCCACATCCCTGAAAGTAAAATACCCAATCCCATAGAAAATTATGATCCATCCGGCCGCGGCAGCCAGGAGAGAGTAGAATAGACCTTCAAAAATATAGGGGAAAATCAAAACGCTTCTCCCTGCGCCCAGGAGTCGCAGCTGGGTAATCTCCTCCTCCCGCATACGCAGCGAGAACTGAATGGAATGAATCACGTTCAGCAGGGCCGCCAAAAATATAACCATACCGAGCAGATAGATCGTCTTAGCAACCAGCGATTTGGCCAATTCCGCCTTCTCTAGCCAGTGTTCAGCGTAAAAGATTTGGGAGATTCCCTTTATTTTCTGCAGGTTTTCCTTAAAAGTCTGAAGCCTACGGCTGTCGAGGAAGTTCTCTTTGAATGAAATTATTATTGAGCGCGGCAATGGATTTTCATCCAAATCCCCCAACAAATCTATTCCCATAAGGTCATAAAGCCGACTGCGGGCATCGTCGCGGGAAATATACTCCGCCTTTTCAACCCCATCCATACGGCCAATGGACTCTCTGAATTTTACGGTAGTCGAATCGGTCAAATTGTCATCCAGAAAGATTTCGATATCGATATTGGATATCTGGCGGTCATAATAGTGCTTTGTGCTTAGAGAGGCGGTCCAAATTAGGTCAAAGAGAATAAATAGCAGACATAATGACAAAAAGGTGCCGGCCGCAACCAGCGGTCGCCTAAAAATATTAAGCCATGATTTTTTGGCGGAGAATAATATGCGGCTCATTGCAGACTACCACCTTTAATCTGATACTTGGAGACATTGGGCATATCAAGACCGGAATGATCGGCTGTCAGAATTATAATAGTATGTCCGGCCGCTGATAATCGCCTGAGGGTGTCCGGAATTATGGCGGCCATTTCCCGATTGAGTCGGTCAAAAGGTTCATCAATCAGAAGAAGCGGCTGATCGGCAATAACCGCCCGAGCCAGCATCGCCAGAATCTGATGGTTCCGGCCAAGATGACTTGCCTTTTCATCTCTTTTGCTAAAAAGATCGAATTGTGCTAAAATCTGTTTTAATTTGGCCTTTTGTGAAAAAACCGTGTCTCCCCTGATGATCAGAGGGTAAAGCAAGTTCTCTGCAAGCGACAGA